>CAYGZN010000270.1:0-4811 GCA_964354355.1 uncultured Burkholderiaceae bacterium
ATCGCGAATGTCATCGATCACCGCGTTGTACTTTTCCTTGGCCGTCTTGTAGACCAGGTCGAGGTCATCCTTGCGGATGGTCGGCCGGTTCGGCGGGATGACCACCGTCTCGAGGCCGTAGATCTCCTGGAACTCGTAGGCCTCGGTGTCCGGCGTGCCCGTCATGCCGGCGAGCTTGCCGTACATGAGGAAGTAGTTCTGGAACGTGATCGACGCGAGCGTCTGGTTCTCGTTCTGGATCTTCGCGTGCTCCTTGGCCTCGACGGCCTGGTGCAGGCCGTCCGACCACCGCCGCCCCGGCATCAGCCGGCCGGTGAACTCGTCGACGATGACGACCTCGTTGTTCTGCACGACGTACTGCTGGTCCTTGAAGAACAGCGTGTGCGCGCGCAGCGCCACCGTCAGGTGGTGCATCAGCAGGATGTTGGCGGCGTCGTACAGGCTCGCGCCCTCGGGCAGGACGCCCATCTGCGTCAGGATCTGCTCGGCCTTCTCGTGGCCGGCCTCCGAGATGTGCACCTGGTGCGCCTTGCGGTCGACCCAGTAGTCTCCAGGTGGCTCGGGCTCGTTGGCCTTGGGCTCGCTGGCCATCGGCGTGAGCAGCGGCGGCACCGCGTTGATGCGCACGTACATCTCGGTGTGGTCTTCGGCCTGCCCCGAGATGATCAGCGGCGTGCGGGCCTCGTCGATCAGGATCGAGTCGACCTCGTCGACGATCGCGTATTGCAGCTTGCGCTGCACGCGATCCTTGACGTCGTAGACCATGTTGTCGCGCAGGTAGTCGAACCCGAACTCGTTGTTGGTGCCGTAGGTGATGTCGGCCGCGTAGGCCCCTTTCTTGTCGCCGTGCGGCATCTGCGACAGGTTCACCCCGACGGTCATGCCGAGGAACCGGTAGACCTTGCCCATCCAGTCGGCGTCGCGCTGCGCGAGGTAGTCGTTGACCGTCACGACGTGCACGCCGGTGCCCGCCAGCGCGTTGAGGTACGCCGGCAGCGTCGCGACCAGCGTCTTGCCCTCGCCGGTGCGCATCTCGGCGATCTTGCCGAAGTGCAGCACCATGCCGCCGATCAGCTGCACGTCGAAGTGGCGCATGCCGAGCACACGCCGGGCCGCCTCGCGGCAGACCGCGAAGGCCTCGGGCAGCAGCGCCTCGAGCGTCTCGCCGTTGGCCACCCGCTCGCGAAACGCGGGGGTCCTGGCGGCGAGCTGCTCGTCGGTCAGTGCGGCAGTGGCGGGCTCCAGCGCGTTGATGCGCTCGACGCTCTTGCGGTATTCCTTCAGCAGCCGCTCGTTGCGACTGCCGAAGATCCGGGTCAGGAAGTTCTGGATCATCGGGGAGCGGGTGTCGGCTCGCCGGGGCGGATGGCCCGGGCGCCGGCCTCGAGGCCTGTCGAATCGGCTGAGTTTAGCATGCAGGCCCGCCGCGCCGACCCCTGTGCGGTTCAGCGGCGCGGCACCCGCGGCGGCGCGGCGGCGGGCTTGGCGGCGGCCAGCTCGGGCCGCAGCGACAGGCCGTCCTGAAGGAACTTGTAGGGGTCGCGCGCCTCGTCGTGCACGCGGACCTCGAAGTGCAGGTGCGGGCCCGTCGAGCGGCCCGTGGAGCCGACGTCGGCGATCCACTGACCCTGGCGCACGATGTCGCCTTCCTTCACCGCCAGGCGCGACGCGTGTGCATAGCGCGTGACCAGCCCGTTGCCGTGCTCGACGTCGACCTGGTTGCCGTAGGCGGGGTGGTAGCCCGCGAAGACCACGACGCCCGCGCCCGCGGCCAGGATCGGCGTGCCGGTGGGCGCCGTGAAGTCCATGCCTTCGTGCATCGTGCCGCGGCCCGTGAACGGGTCGACCCGCCAGCCGAAGCGCGAGCCGGGCGCACCGTCGGCCAGCGGGGTGCTGCCGGGCAGCAGCTTGGCGCGCACCGCGCGCTCGATCAGCTCGAATTCGAGCAGGGTGAAGTGATCGGCACGGCGGTCGAGCCCGGCGCTCAGCGAGTCGATGGCGAGGTCGAGCTGGGCGATCGACGGGGTGCGCGAATCGGACGCGACCGCGCCGCCGCGCCCGGCGCGCGCAACGTCCTCGCGCCGCACGCCGGCCATCGTCCCCAGGCGCTCGCCGACGGCGTCGAGGTGGGTCAGCTGCGCCTGCAGGCGCCCGATGCGCACCGCCAGTGCGTCCAGGTTCTCGCGCATGAACCGGTCCTTGCGGCGCTGGTCGTGCTCGTCGAGCTGGGCCACCCACTGCTGCACGACGGGCAGGCGGACCTGGACGGCGAGCTTCATCGCGAAGTAGGACAGCACGCTGGTGCCCCCGGCCATCAGGAACAGCACCAGTGCCCCGACGCCGACCACCCAGCCGCGCGTGATGTGCAACGCCTTGGCCTGTTTGAGCCGCGGATGAACCAGGATAATCTGCACGCCCGCTACCGCCCCCGATGAGACCACTCCAGAAATCCCGTCACGCACTGGCGTGGCTGCGCTCGGAACCCGGATTTGCCCCGCTCGGCGAGCAGGCCCGGAGGCTTTCCGCGCTGCAGGACGACCTGCAGCGTTGCGCACCCACGCTCCGTTTGTCGGTGATCTCGCTGGTCGGCGGATCTTTATCGGTCAGCGCTGAGCATCCCGCGATGGCCGCCAAGCTGCGTCAGACTGCGCCGACGCTTGTTGCGGCAATGACACATCGCGGCTGGAAGATTAGTCGAATTCGTTTCAAGCCGCAAATCGGTCGCGCGCCGCCGCCGGTGCGCCCGCCCAAGGCGCCGCCGGGCGACAAAGCGGTCGCGGCGGTCGCCGCGGCGGCCGAAACGATTCACGATCCCGCATTGCGTGCGGCGATGAAGAACTTTGCAGCCCGGCATTCCCAGCGATAGCGGGCACTCGCATCGCACAATGGCGCCGGGCCCGGCGCACCCGTCTGGTGCGGATCAGACGATCCGTTCGAGCAGCAGCACGCCGAAGAAGACCAGCCCGGCGGCGACGCCGACCTTCAGCAGGCGCAGCGCCCAGCCGAGATAGCGCCGGTCGCCCGACAGGAGGTAGCCCGCGGCCGACAGCAGGATGGCCAGGGCCAGCAGGATCGCCAGCGCCCGAAAGACCAGCATGCCGGCGCCGCCCCCGCCGTTACGCGCTCGCCCAGTCGAGGGCGAACATGCGCGGCGCCTCGCGCCGCTGCACGAACGACGCCGGCTCCCACGCCGCCGCGTCGTCGAGCAGCGCGCGCAGCAGTGCGTTGTTCATCGCGTGGCCGGACTTGTGGGCCCGGTACGAGGCCAGCAGCGGGTGCCCGGCCAGGTACAGGTCGCCGATCGCGTCCAGGATCTTGTGCTTGACGAACTCGTCGTCGAAACGCAGGCCGTCGCTGTTGAGCACCCGGTACTCGTCCATCACGATCGCGTTGCCCAGGCTGCCGCCCTGCGCCAGGCCGCGCGAGCGCAGCGTCTCGACGTCCTGCATGAATCCGAAGGTGCGCGCGCGTGCGATCTCCTTCACGTAGGAGTCGGCCGCGAAGTCGACCTCGACCTCCTGGACCGTCGCGTCGATCGCCGGGTGGCCGAAGTCGATCGAGAAACGCAGCTTGAATCCGAAGTGCGGCTCGAGCCGGGCCCACTTGTCGCCGTCGCGGACCTCCACCGGGCGCAGCACGCGGATGAACCGCTTCGGCGCCGGCTGCTCGACGATGCCCGCCGACTGGATCAGGAACACGAACGAGCCGGCCGAGCCGTCGAGGATCGGGATCTCGGCGGCCGTGACGTCCGCGTACAGGTTGTCGATGCCCAGCCCGGCGAGCGCCGACATCAGGTGCTCGACCGTGGCGACGCGCACGGCGGCGCCCCCGGATTCCGGCGCCGCCGTCAACGTCGAGGCCATCCGGGTGTCGGTGACGCGCAGCGGTTCGGCCTTGATGTCGACCGCGGGCTCGAGGTCGACCCGGCGAAAGACGATGCCCGTGTCCGGCGCCGCCGGTCGCAGCGTCAGCTCGACCCGCTGGCCCGAATGCAGGCCCACGCCCGAGGTGCGGACCAGCGCCTTGATCGTGCGTTGCCGCAGCACCGTCTTGAGCGCCGGTGGTCGCTCAGAGCTGCCCGAGCAGCGTGGCCGCGTCGCTGACCTCGAACTTGCCGGGGGCTTCGAGGTTGAGCGATCGCACGACGCCGTCGTCGACGAGCATCGAGTAGCGGCGCGAGCGCAGACCCATTCCGGTCGCGGTGAGGTCGAGTTCGAGCCCCGTCGCGCGGGTGAACTCGGCGCCGCCGTCGGCCATCATCCGCACCTTGCCGGCCGACTTCTGGTCGCGGGCCCAGGCGCCCATCACGAACGCGTCGTTGACCGACACGCACCAGATCTCGTCGACGCCCTTGGCCTTGAGCTGGTCGTACAGCGCCATGTAGCCCGGCACGTGCTTGGCCGAGCAGGTCGGCGTGAAGGCGCCCGGCAGGCCGAAGATCGCGATCTTCTTGCCCTTGACCAGTTCGGACACCATGAACTTGTTCGGGCCGATCGAGCAGCCGTTGCCCTCGACCTCGATGAACTCGCGCAGCGTGGCCTCGGGAAGCCGTTCTCCCACCTTGATCGTCATACCTGCGACTCCTTTGCAGTCAGTGCGGTTTCGGTACGCGCCGGTCCGGATCCAGGGCGCAGCCGTCGAAGCGAGTCGCAATTGTATCCGGGCGCACCACGCGGCGCGGGAGAAACCCCGAGGCCGTGGGGTTCCCCCGCGCCTGCGCACCGCGCCCGCGCACCGCGGCAGCGGCGCGCGTGCTCGGCCGTCGCGTGCGTGGCGAGCGTGCGTGGCGTGCGTGCGTGGCGAGCGTCAGT
>CAYGZN010000271.1:0-4800 GCA_964354355.1 uncultured Burkholderiaceae bacterium
AGCAGGCCCTCCTCGATCAGCCGCACGACGATCGGAAAGAACAGCAGCACGAACGTGCACGGAAAGATGAACACCAGCAGCGGGAACAGCATCTTCACCGGCGCCTGCATGGCGGCCTTCTCGGCCTGCTGGAAACGCTCCTGGCGGCGCTGCTCGGCCTGCGCACGCAGGATCGGCCCCAGCCCGCTACCGTGCCGTTCTGCGGCCACCAGTGCCGACACCCAGCTGCTGACGGATGGGAGATCCAGCCGATCGGACAGTGCGCGCAGCGCATCGGGTCGCGGTCGCCCCGCCCGCATGTCGCGCAGCACGCGGGCCAGTTCGGTGCGCAGCGGTCCACCCGGGCCGCGGGCCACCGCGTGGCCCAGCGCGCCGGTCAGGTTGGCGCCGGACTCGACCGACAGCGTGATCACGTCGAGGTAGAACGGCAGCGAGCGGCCGATCGCACGAATCCGTCGCTGTCGCTGATCGCGCAGCCACGACGCCGGCAGTATCCATCCCAGCGCGCCGGCGCCGAGCACGAACGACCCGACCGTGGCCGAAGCGGCCGCCGCGGGTCCGACCTTGCCCCATGCCTCGGCAAGCGCTACCGCCAGTGCAGCGGCGGCGCACGCGGCGAGCGCTCGCCCGGCAGCGAACTGGACGGCATCGAGCGCGTGGTCGAGCCCGGCCTGGCGCAGCGCGCGTTCGGTCCGGGTCCGCCAGCGTGCAGGCACCATCGGCTGCAACACCGATGCAAGAACGACCACGATGGGCCAGGTGAGGCGCCACAGCATCGGCGGACGATCCCGGAACCGGCGATCGTCGGGCGGAACCGCGCGCACGATCCGGTAGGCAGCTGCGCCGGCGAGCCAGACGGCGAGCGCGGTGGCTGCCAGCACCAGCGGCAGCAGCATCGAATCGTCGTCGCTGCCCACGACCACCTCAGACGTCGATCCGCACGATGCGGCGAATGAAGTACAGGCCCATCGCCTCGAGCCCGAGAACGCCCAGGCACACGGCCCACCCCTGCCACGTGGTCACCAGGGGCCGCATCGCATGCGGCTCGATCACGAACAGCACGCCGGCGATGGCGATCGGCATCAGCGCCATGACCCATCCCTGCAGCCGGCCCTGCGCCGTCAGCGCGTCGATCTTGCCCTCGACCGCCAGCTTGCGCCGCAGCGTGTCGGCCAGTCGCTCGAGCGTCTCGGCGAGGTTGCCGCCGGTTTCCTGCGCGATGCGGACCGCGGCGGCAAACAGCGCCATCTCGGGCAGCGGGACCCGACGCTCCAGGTGGGCCATCGACTCCTCGAGCGACACCCCGAGCCGCTGCTCGCGCACCGCCAGGCCGAACTCCTGGCCGGCCGGCGCGGGCAGCTCGCGCGCGGCCTGTGCCAGTGCCTGCGGCAGGCTGGAGCCGACCCGCAGGCTGCCGGCGATCAGCATCACCGCGTCGGGCAACTGCTGCGTCAGGCGCGCCAGCCGCCGGCGCCTGAACCACGCCAGACCCGCTGTGGGCAGCGCCCCGGCAACCAGCAGCACGACGAATACGACGAGCGGCTGCCCGGTCAGCCCGTAGCCGGCAACGGCCGCCACCCCGACGGCCAGCAGGTTCAGCCGGAACGCGCGACCGATGTCGATGAACAGGAACCCCTGGCGCAGACCGGCCCCCAGTTCGGTCCTGAAGCGCTGCTGATAGCGCCGGGCCTTGTCCGACACGGTGCGCGCGAGCGCCCAGGCGCCCAGCGCCGTTGCGACGAAGGCGCACGCAAGGACCATTGCCATCGGCTCGGCCATCCATCCGACCGATTGCGCGCTCATCGCTGGCCGAACACCGAGAGGTCGAGCGCGACTCCGGCCGACGCCAGCTGCGCGTAGAACGCCGGCACGATGTCGCGTCCGAAGAAGCCTGCGGACAGCTCGCTGCGCGACGCCCCCGGTCGACCCGGCGCGCCGGTGCCACCCGGACCGCCCGGACCCGCCTGAACTCCGGAACCGCAAAGACCATCCGGTCCGGTTGCAGGGTCGCGACGCCCATACCCGAACAGCTCCTGCATCTGCACCCTGCCCGCCTCGATGCCGGTGACCTCCATGATCGACGTGATGCGCCGCCGGCCGTCGGCAAAACGCGCCTGGTGCACGACGACGTGGATCGCCGAGGCGATCTGCTCGCGGATTGCCTGCACCGGCAGCTCCATGCCCGCCATCAGCGTCATCACTTCGAGGCGCGAGACGACGTCGCGCGGGCTGTTGGCGTGCACGGTGGTCAGCGAGCCGTCGTGGCCGGTGTTCATCGCCTGCAGCATGTCGAGCGCCTCGCCGCCGCGACACTCGCCGACGACGATCCGGTCGGGACGCATGCGCAGCGCGTTTCGCACCAGATCGCGGATCGTGACCTGGCCGCGGTTCTCCAGGTTGGGCGGGCGGGCCTCGAGCTGCACCAGGTGCTCGTGCGCAAGCGAGAGCTCGGCCGCATCCTCGATGGTGATGATGCGTTCGCCCTCGGGGATGAGGTTGGACAGCACGTTGAGCAGTGTCGTCTTGCCCGCCCCCGTCCCGCCCGAGATCACCACGTTGCGGCGCCGCTCGACGCACACGCGCAGGAAGGCAAGCATGCCGGGTGACGCGGATTGCGTGCGCAGCAGGTCGTCGGGGCCCAGCAGCCGACGGTTGAAGCGTCGCACCGTCAGGGCCGGCCCGCGAACGGCCAGCGGCGGAATGATGGCGTTGACCCGCGAACCATCGGCCAGGCGCGCATCGACCATCGGCGAGGACTCGTCGATGCGCCGCCCCAGCGGCGCCACGATGCGGTCGATGACGCTGCGGATCGCATCGTCGTCGGAGAACGCCACCGGATGCCGCTGCAGCGTGCCGTCGCGCTCGACGTAGATCTCGTCGGCCGCGTTGACCATGATCTCGCTGATCGAGCCGTCCTCGAGCAGGCGCTCGAGCGGACCGAGGCCCAGCGCCTCGTCGAGCACGTCGCCGATCAGCCGGTCGCGGTCGATGTCGGCAGGCAGCTCGATGCCGTCGGCCAGCAGCTGCTCGACGAGCACCCGGATCTCCGCGCGCAGCGCCTGAGGGTCGGCGGTGCGCAGGTCGCGACGGCGCAGGTCGATCGTCTGCAGCAGCTGGCGGTGGACGAGGCGTCTCCAGCCGACGCTGGCCAGGTGCGGGGCAGTGGCCGATCGCCCCGGGGCCTGCGCCGCTGCAGAAACGTCACGTTCCACCTGCACGCGCAGCCGGTAGCCGCCGACCTCGATCTGGTCGGCGGCCGACAGCGGCCCGTATTCGGCAATGCGCTCGCCGTTGACGGCGGTTCCTGTGAGCGTGCCGCGATCGACGATTCTTGCAGCCCGCCCGCTGACGTGCACCTCGGCGTGCACGCGACCCACGCGCCAGCTCGGCAGGCACAGTTCGCACTCGCGGGCTCGGCCGATCCGGCACGGCAGTCGTTCGACGCGAACCGTGCGGGGCGGCTCGCCGGGTTGTTCGATGGCGATCAGCAGCATGTCAGTCGACGATCCTGATGCGCTCGCGGGCCTGTTCGTAGCTGCGCGAGATGCGTTGTGCACCCGGGGTGCGCGCCTCGCCGCGCGACTGCAGCGGCTCGGCGGGGACGGTGGCCTGCGCCGCTGGAACTGCAGCGCGGCCGGTGGGCTGCGTGGCAGGGACGGTCGGCGGCTCGAGCGCGGCCGGGCGCAGCAGCGGTTCATCGTGCGCGGCCACGGGCGTCGGCGTCGGCGTCGAGGGCAGGGTCGGCGTCGGGGTCAGGGGCGGCGTCGCCGCCGGCACGAACAGCGGAACCAGTGGCGGCAGCGCCTGTCGCACGGCGCCGGCGGGGGCCTCAGGCAGGGCTGCGTCGGAGGGCTTCGATGGGGCGGCGACCGCGGGCACGATAGCCGGCGCTGCGACGGGCTCGGGCGACTCGGACGCGCGGCCGCCCGCGCCAGTCGCTTCGGACGGTACGCGAACGACACGGTCCGAACCGGTGTCGAACCGGGGCGCAGCGACCGGCTCGATCGGCAGGTGTGATTCGAGTGGCGCAGCCGATGCGGGCGCGACCACCGATGCGGGCGGGATCACCGATGCCTGCGGCACGGGCGATACGGGTGCGACGTGCGATACGGGTGCGACGGGCGACGCAGGGGGCGCCGTCGACACCGCCGGCATTGGCGCCTCGCCGCCCACGAACCGCGGCGTGATCAGCACGACCAGTTCGGTCTGGCGGTCGCGGAACAGCCGCGAGCGGAACAGCTTGCCGAGGATCGGCAGTTCGCCGGCGCCGGCCACCTTGTCGAGGCTGCGGGTGCCCTCCTCCGTGAGCAGACCGGCGATCACCAGCGTCTCGTTCTCGCGCAGGTTGACGTCGGTCTCGGCCCGGCGCTTGATCAGCCCGGGCACGTTCTGCACGTTGACCTCGAAGTTGATCGCGGAGATCTCGGTCGCGATCTTGGCGGCGATCACGCCCGATTCGCTGGCGACCGGGCTTACGTCGAACTTGACGCCGTACTCCTTGAACGACACCGACGCCTGGCCGAGCGCGCCCGAGATCGGGATCGGCAGCTCGCCGCCGGCCACGAACCGCGCGGTGCCGCCGGAGCGGCACGACAGGCGGGGCTCGGCCAGGATCACCGCGTCGCCGTTCTGGACCATGAAGTTGAGCATGGCCGTCAGCGACGACACCAGCGACAGGCTGGTCGCGAACGGTGCCACGTACGGGCGCACGTCCAGGCCGCTGCCGGTGGCGGCGCCGCCCGGGCGCAGCGCGTTGCTGCGGTGAAGGTCGCCGATGATCTGGAAGCTGGGGCCCTGCGC
>CAYGZN010000272.1:0-3145 GCA_964354355.1 uncultured Burkholderiaceae bacterium
GGGCCGCGGCAGAGGTGAAGTGTTCCTCCGCACCGACACGCACTGGACCCCGCTGGGGGCCGAGCTGGCCGCCGAGGCCCTGGCGGGCCCGGTGCGGCCGATCCTGACCCACGCCGGTTCCCCGCGCGCCCGCTTCGTGAGCTTCGCCGCGCGCGGCGTGGCGCCCGCGGATGCGATGCTGCACGTGGCAGCCTACACGGTGGCCAACGCCTACGCGATTCGCGACTACCTGGAGAACTGGTACCGACCGAACCTGCGCGTGAAGAACCGCGACACCTGCACGGTGCTCGGACCCTGGTTTGTCGACGCGGCCGACGTGGCCGATCCGCACGCGCTGGCGCTCGCCACCGCCGTCAACGGCGTCGTCACGCAGCGCGGCAACACCCGCGACATGGTGTTCGACATCCCGGCGCTGATCGAGTACCTCAGCGGCTTCATGACGCTGGTCGCCGGCGACGTCATTCTGACGGGAACGCCCGAGGGGGTCGTCAACGTCGATGCTGGCGACGAGGTCGTCACCGAGATCGAGTCGATCGGGCGCCTGGTGAACACGATCGTCGGCGACCCCGCGTTCGGTCGCTGACTCGAAACCGACGCAGGAGGGGACATGGGCACGCTTGCACTGGCCGCCAAGATCACGCACGTACCGTCGATGTACCTGTCCGAGCTCGACGGCCCGCACAAGGGCTGCCGGCAGGCCGCAATCGATGGCCATCGGATCATCGGCCAGCGCTGCCGCGACCTGGGCGTGGACACGATCGTGGTGTTCGACACCCACTGGCTGGTCAACTCGGGCTACCACGTGAACTGCGCGCCGCACTTCCAGGGCGTCTACACCAGCAACGAGCTGCCGCACTTCATCCGGAACATGCCGTACGAGTACGACGGCAACCCGGCGCTCGGCCGCCTGCTGGCCGAGGTCGCGACCGCCGACGGCGTGCACACCCGGGCGCACGACGCGACCACGCTGGCGCTGGAGTACGGCACGCTGGTCCCGATGCGCTACATGAACGGCGACCGCCACTTCAAGGTCGTGTCGGTCTCGGCGCTGTGCACGGTGCACGACCTGGCCGACAGCGCCAGGCTGGGGCGGGCGGTGCGCCGCGCAATCGAGCAGCGCTACGACGGCACGGTGGCGATCTTCGCCAGCGGGTCGCTGTCGCACCGGTTCGCGCAGAACGGCGTCGCCGACCAGTTCATGCACAAGATCTGGGACCCGTTCCTGGGCGAGGTCGACCATCGGGTGGTCGAGTTGTGGCAGCAGGGCGCGTGGAAGACCTTCACCGCGATGCTGCCGATGTACGCGGACAAGTGCCACGGCGAGGGCTTCATGCACGACACCGCGATGCTGCTGGGCGCGCTCGGCTGGGACCGCTACGACCGCGGCGTCGAGATCGTCACGCCGTACTTTCCCAGCTCCGGCACCGGGCAGATCAATGCGATCTTCCCGGTCTCGTCGCTTGCGGCGGCGGGCGACCCGCTGCAGCGCCCCGACTGAGGCCGACGATGCTGGCCGCCGACGTCATCGCCTCGATCGCCGCCGAACTGGAGCAGGCCCGCGTCACGCGGATTCCGATCCGGCACCTGTCCCGCACGCATCCTGCGATGACCATCGAGGACGGCTATGCGATCCAGCGCGCCTGGGTGGCGCTGCGCCTGGCACAGGGGCGCACCATCCGGGGCCGCAAGATCGGATTGACGTCGCGCGCGATGCAGCAGGCCAGCCAGATCACCGAGCCCGACTACGCGCCGCTGCTCGACGACATGTTCTACGAGACCGGCCAGGACATCCCCATGATCCACTTCATCGCGCCGCGCGTGGAAGTGGAACTCGCGTTCGTGCTGGGCAGGCCGCTGAAGGGGCCCTGCGTCACGCTGTTCGACGTGCTGGCGGCCACGGACTACGTGACGCCGGCCGTCGAGATCATCGACGCGCGCATCGAGCAGTTCGACCGCGACACGAAGGCCATGCGCAAGGTCACCGACACGATCTCCGACTTCGCGGCCAACGCCGGCATCGTGCTGGGCGGGCGCCCGGTGCGGCCGCTCGACGTGGACCTGCGCTGGGTCGGTGCGATGCTTCACCGCAACGGCGTGATCGAGGAGACCGGACTGGCCGCCGCCGTGCTGAACCATCCGGCAAACGGCGTGGCGTGGCTGGCCAACAAGATCGCGCCGCACGGCGAACAGCTGAACGCCGGCGACGTCGTGCTGGGCGGCTCGTTCACGCGCCCGACCCCGGCGCAGGCCGGCGACACCTTCCACGTCGACTACGGCCCGCTGGGCGCCGTGTCGTTCCGGTTCGTCTGAGGACGGCACGCGCCCCACGACCCGCGCGCCGCCCGGGCACCCCTTTTCCGAGGAGCAGCATGTCCCGCGCAGAACACGACGCCTACACGCGCCCGGCGCGAGTCAGTCCCGCCGAATGGGCGGCCCGCGTGCAGCTGGCGGCCGCCTACCGGATCTTCGAGCGGATGGGCTGGACCGAGCTGATCTACAACCACATCTCGCTGCGGGTGCCGGGCGAGGAAGGGCACTTCCTGATCAACCCGTTCGGCCTGCACTACACCGAGGTCTGTGCATCGAACCTGGTCAAGGTCGACGTGCGCGGCAGCATCGTCGGGCACAGCGACTGGCCGATCAACCCCGCCGGCTTCACGTTCCACGGTGCGATCCACGCGACGCTGCCCGATGCGCACTGCGTGATGCACGTGCACACGACGGCCACGCAGGCCGTGTGCTGCCTGGAGGAGGGCCTTTCGTTCACCAACTTCTACGCCGCGCAGCTCTTCGGCAAGGTCGCCTACCACGACTTCGAGGGCATCACCGTTCACCTCGACGAGGGTCAGCGGATCCTGGCCAGCGCCGCGGGCAAGCCGGTGCTGATGCTGCGCAATCATGGCCCCGTGACGATCGGCTTCTCGCTGGCCAACGCGTTCGGGCTGATGTGGCTCGTGAACCGCGCGTGCGAGATCCAGCTCGCGGCGCAGTCGATGGGCCCGCTGCGGGCGATTCCGGAGTCGGTGCTGCACCGGTGCGTGCGCGACTCGCTGAATTTCGATCCGAAGTTCGGCGCCGGACAGGACGCCTTCGACGCGATGCAGCGGCTGGTCGACCGGATCGACCCCAGCTACCGAAGCTGAAC
>CAYGZN010000272.1:3245-4788 GCA_964354355.1 uncultured Burkholderiaceae bacterium
TTCAGTCCCCGCCCCACACCTCGCGCGCCACCTCGACGACGCGCTCGAGCTTGCGCCACTGGTCGTCGTAGGACAGGGCGTTGCCGTGGTGCGTGCTGGAAAAGCCGCACTGCGGGGACAGGCACAGGTTCTCCAGCGGAACGATGGCGGCGGCCTCGTCGATGCGCCGCTTCAGCGCGTCCTTGTCCTCCAGGTCGCCCACCTTGGTGGTGACCAGGCCGAGCACGACCTTCCTGCCGGGCGGCAGCGCCCGCAGCGGCTCGAAGCCACCGGCGCGAGCGCTGTCGAACTCCATGAACCAGCCGTCGACGTCGGTCGAGAACATCGCCTCGACGACCGGCTCGTAGCCGCCCTCCGCCACCCACGAGCTCTTGAAGTTGCCGCGGCAGGTGTGGATCGTCACCACCATGTCCGACGGGCGATCCCGCAGCGCGGCGTTGATCGTGTCGGCGTAGCGGCGCGGCAGCGCTGCGGGGTCGTCGCCGTTGATGCGGCAGTTCTTCTGGATCTTGGGATCGCACAGGTAGGCGAACGTGATGTCGTCCAGCTGCAGGTAGCGGCATCCCGCGTCGGCCAGGTGCCGGATGGCGATGCGGTAGGCCGCGGCCAGGTCGTCCCAGAATGCCGCCAGGTCCGGATACACCGCACGCGAGATCGACGCCCGCCCGCCACGAAGGTGCAGCATCGACGGCGAGGGGATCGTCATCTTCGGGGTCTGCGCCGTCACCGATTTCAGGAACGCGAAGGCGTCGGCCATGATCGGGCGGGAGCATCCCACGCGGGCCGAGACCGACGTGATCGGCGGCTGTTCCGACTGGCCCGCGAACCGGAACTTCGGCCCCTGGTTGTCGACCAGCGAAACGCCGTCCAGCTGCGCCAGGAAATCCAGGTGCCACCAGTCGCGACGCATCTCGCCATCGGTGATCGAGCGCAGCCCGATCGACTCCTGCCGGGCGACCGCTTCCCGGATGCAGCGGTCCTCGACGGTGCGCAGTTCGGCGGCAGACAGCGCACCGGTGCGGGCGCGCGCCCGCGCGTCGCGCAGTTCGGGCGGGCGCAGCAGGCTGCCGACGTGGTCGGCGCGGAACGGCGGACGGGTCGTCATCTGCGAATCGCCATGTCGGGCCTGTGCGGCGGGCCGGCAGGTGGGGCCGGTCGGTGAGCCAGTGTAACGCCATCGGCAGTCCGCTTCGACAGGCTGCCACGATCTGCGGCTCCGACACGTCGCCTCGACCGGCGCCGCTGGCACGACTCCAGGCGCCACTGTTCCGATTCACCGCGGAAGTCCACGCCGACGCGGTCGGTTACCTTGCACCGTCGTGGCCGCAGGGGCGACAATCGCGCCCAGACAACCCGACACCGGAGCCGCCGAGTGAGTGCCGTGCCGAAGGAAGACGCCCGAGCCACCGCCGCGGCCGTGCCGCTGGCGCAGATCGACCTGTCCGACCCGGAGCTGTTCAGGTCCGACACGGTGTGGCCCTATCTGGAGCGGCTGCGCCGCGAGGACCCGGTGCACTACCGCAAGGACGGCCTGCAGGGCTCG
>CAYGZN010000273.1:0-4787 GCA_964354355.1 uncultured Burkholderiaceae bacterium
GGCGGTACCACGACAGCGGCAGGTCGACGACCGAGGCCAGCACCACGACCGCCACGATCAGCAGCACCTGGCGCAGAAAGGCCTGCCCCGGCATCCACTGCCCCAGCGCGTCGGACAGCGCCTGCAGACCACCGAACACGGTGAAGCCCAGCAGCACGACCGCGCCGACGACCGTCTCGAGCATGCCCAGCCGCACGCGGGCCACCGTGTAGTCCGCTGCACGCTGGTGGGCCGACAGCGCGATGCGCTGGGCGAACTGGGCCGGCACCGCAGTGCGGTGGCGCCACACGTGGCGCGCCTGGCGCGACGCCAGCCAGAAGCGCACGGCCACCGACAGCAGCAGCGCGGCGAGAAAGGCGACGGTGAAGGACAGCGAAGAGGGCATGAGACAATCGAGGGGTGGAGAAAATTATGTCACAGCCACTGCCCGCCACCCCCAATGAATCCCACCTCGTCTGGGTGGACATGGAGATGACCGGCCTGCGGCCCGAGCTGGACCGGATCATCGAGATCGCGGTGGTCGTCACCGACGCCGAGCTGACCCCCCTCGCGCAGGGGCCGGTGATCGCGGTGCACCAGCCGGCCGCGGTGATGGCGGCGATGGATGCATGGAACACCGCGACCCACGGCCGCTCGGGTCTGACCGAGCGCGTGCGTGCCTCGACGGTCACCGAGGCCGACGCGCAGCGCGCCGTGCTCGCCTTCCTCAAGCCGTGGGTGCCCGCCGGCAAGTCGCCGATGTGCGGCAACTCTATCGGCCAGGACCGCCGGTTCATGGCCCGGTACATGCCCGAGCTCGAGGCGTGGTTCCACTACCGCAATCTCGACGTGTCCACGGTCAAGGAGTTGTGCCGCCGCTGGCGGCCCGATGTCGCCCGGGCGTTCGCCAAGCGCAGTGCGCACACCGCGCTGGCCGACATCGAAGAGTCGATCGACGAGCTGCGCCACTACCGCCAGCACTTCTTCAGGCTCGCCTGAGGCGGCCGCGGTCTTGTTGGGGAGCTCGGTGAACTGGGCGCTGGTCGAGCGCATCGCGTCGATCATGACGCCGGTGCTGTCGGTGGTGCTGCTGGGGTTTCTGTACGCGCGCCGGCGCAATCCCGACATGTCCGTGGTCAACCGGGTCAACATGGACCTGTTCGCGCCTGCGCTGATCTTCTCGGCGCTGGCCAGCCGCGAGTTCAGCGTGTACGACAACCGGTGGCTGCTGCTCGCGTCGGCGCTGATCGTGCTCGGTTCCGGCGTGCTGGCCTTCCCGGTGGCACGCCTGTTCCGGCAGAAGCCGCGCACCTTCGTGCCGCCGATGATGTTCAACAACTGCGGCAACATGGGGCTGCCGCTGGCGGTGCTGACGTACGGGGCGGCGGGCCTCGCGCCCGCGGTCGCCATGTTCGTGGTCTCCAATGCGATCCACTTCACGGTTGGCGCGCGCATCGTCAATCGCCACGCGTCGATCCGCGAGCTGCTGCTCACGCCGATGAACGTGGCCACGGCTGCCGGCTTCGCCTTCGCGGTCACGGATCTGCCGCGCCCGGAAGTCATGATGACGACGCTCAAGCTGGTGGGTGACGCAATGATCCCGCTGATGCTGTTCGCGCTCGGCGTGCGGATGGTGACCGTGGGCGCAAGCGGCTGGCGGGCCGGCCTGCTGGGCGCGGTCGTGTGTCCGCTCTCGGGGATCGCCGTCGCGCTGCTGATCGAGCCGCTGCTGCCGCTGACCGCCGAGCAGCGGGGCCTGATGTTCATCTTCGCCAGCCTGCCGCCGGCGGTGCTGAACTTCATGGTGGCCGAGCACTATCGGCAGGAGCCCGAGAAGGTGGCCTCGATCGTGCTGACGGGCAACCTGCTGGCCGTGCTGTTCGTGCCGGCCGGCCTGCTGCTCGGCCTGCGCTGAGCGGGTGCGGATGGTGTTACCGTGGCGGTTTTACCAAGAGGTGTGAATGGCCAAGCCGAACTACCAGTTTGAAAAGCGGCAAAGAGAGAGAGCCAAGCAGGACAAGAAGCAGGAGAAACTCAAGCGCAAGCAGGAGCGCGAGGCGGCGCCCACCGATCCCGACGCGGCGTCGCAGGCGGGCGAGCCCACGACGGCCGGTGAACCGTCGCAGCCGTCCGAACCCGCCTGAACGCCGGGCCGGACGGTCCGAGGCGGACCCGGATCAGTCCGCGACGCGCCGGTAGAGTCTGAAGCGTTCCTGGCGGTCGGCCGGGCGCTGGCCGCGCCAGGCGAGTTGCCACGTGCCGGGGATCGGCGCGGTGGACAGCGGCGACCTCACGCGATCGGCGACCAGCAGCCAGTCGCAGGTCTGGCCGTTTTCGGCGAACCGCATGCGGGCGTAGTAGCCGAACATCGCGCGCTGCGTGGCGTCCAGCCCCAGCGCGCGCACACAGTGGTGGCCCGGATCGATCACCGACGCCGCCTGCTCGACCGGATTGCGGTAGGTCTTGCGGTGGTTGGCTGCCGGCAGCCACAGCGTCATCAGCAGGAACCACGCGAGCACCATCCCGCCGGCCGACAGCACCATCGAGCGCCACAGCGCGCGGGGGTGCCGCGACACGCGCCAGGCCACGAGCGCGAGCCACGCCAGCGTCGCCAGCGCGCCCAGCGCGAGGTCCAGCGCGTTGAAGGTCGGGGAGAAGCCCTGCAGCGCCTGGCCGATCCGAAAGGCCATGCGCGGTGGCCAGCCGGTCTGGAACGCGATCCAGTAGGCCCACAGCACGAAGCCGATCAGCGTGAACGTCATCACCGCGAACCAGTCGATCAGGCTGATCACGCCGCGGCGGATCGTCGGCAGGCCGAACGCCGCCAGCAGGGCCATTGGCGGCACGATCGGCAGCAGGTTGGCCTCGGCGCCGCGCGGCGCGGCCAAGGCGACCAGCAGCAGCGCCGCGCCGCTCAGGCCCGGCACCGCCAGCGCCGGCTCGAGCCGTCGGCCACCCCAGCGCCAGATGGCCCACAGCGCGATCGGCCAGGCCGGCCAGAAGAACCACGGCATGTTCTGCGCGTCGTAGGCCAGCGCCGCCCACGTCGGGCCCGCCACCAGTGAACCGTTCCAGCGCAGCCAGCCGTCGAGGTGCGCGGCGCCGCCCGCCCCGCCCAGCCACAGGCTGACCGGCCAGATCGCGGACCCCACCAGGGCGAGCGCCAGGCAGGTGCCCAGGAACATGCCGGCGATCAGCCGATAGGGCCGCACCAGCACCACCAGTCCGACGGCCGCGACGCTCAGGGCGAACGCCGGGGGCAGGCCGCGCGACAGCGTGGTCAGCGCGATCGCCAGGCCGGCGACGGCGCCGCCCAGCCGCGGACGCTCGAGCGCCAGCGCGCACCCGAACAGGAACAGGCTCACCCACGCGACCTGCGCCGCCTCGGCCGTCGTCTCGTGGACGCGGGCCAGCAACCCGAAGGTCGCCAGCGTCACCAGCAGCGCCGAATCGGCCACCGCGCGGCCATAGTCGCTGCGTGTGGCCGACGCTCCGAACGGGTCGGCCGGCTGCACCTCGGGGCGCCTGGCGAGCAGGTACGCGCCGTACCACGTGCAGACCAGCAGCACCACGATCCACAGCATCGCCATGCCCTGGAACACTGTGTCCGGCGCCAGCCAGGGCAACAACCGCATGGCCAGCGCACCGAGCCAGAAGGGCAGCGGCCCTTCCTCGGTGATCGGCATGCCCAGCACGTTGGGCCACAGCACGTCCGGCCAGCCGCGCGGGGCCTGGGCCATCGTCCACGCCACGCCGAATCCGGCCGCGTCCTCGCCGCGCCACGGGTCGCGCCCGGCCAGCCCGGGAATCACGTACAGCGCGCACAGCAGCAGCAGCAGCCAGCGCGGCATGCGCACGGCCTGGAGCGAGCTGACGAGAAAGGGCTTCAAGGTCCGGTCACTCTAGTCCAAAGAACGAACCGGCAACAAAAAAGGCAGCCCTGCGAGGGCTGCCTTGCTGCGGCCGGTGCACCCGTGGCGGCGGCCGAGCCGGCCCCGGCGCCGGGCCCCGGCGGCGCGGGCGTCAGGACGCCTTGCCGCTGCGCGCGAACTTCTGGCGGAAGCGCTCGACGCGCCCGGCTTCGGTGATGCGCTGCTGGGCGCCGGTGTAGAACGGGTGTGACTCCGAGGTCACGTCCAGCTTGAACAGCGGGTACTCCTTGCCGTCGTCCATCTTGATCGTCTCGCGGGTGTTGACCGTCGAGCGGGTGACGAACTTGAAGCCGCTGGCCATGTCCTGGAACACGACTTCACGGTATGCGGGGTGGATGCCTTCTTTCATGGTGTCCTCGTGTGGGGCGCCGAGCTGGCACGGGCCCGGCAGCCGCATCGGGGCCGGGCCGGGACGCTCACGTTCCCGGAAGAAAAGTCAGCCGAAAAGTATAGCGCGGATCGGTGCCAGCCGCCAGCGCCGCGCTGCGCCGTTCGGCCGGCGCGATCACCCGCCGCGCTTCATCAGGTCGAAGAACTCCTGGTTGCTCTTGGTCTGACGGACCTTGTCGAGCAGGAACTCCATGGCCGCGAGTTCGTCCATGTCGTGCAGCAGCTTGCGCAGTATCCAGATCTTCTGCAGGAATTCCTTGGGGATCAGCAGTTCCTCGCGCCGGGTGCCCGAGCGGTTGATGTCGATCGCCGGGTACACGCGCTTCTCCATCATCCGCCGGTTCAGGTGCAGCTCGGAGTTGCCCGTGCCCTTGAACTCCTCGAAGATCACTTCGTCCATCCGGCTGCCGGTGTCGACCAGCGCGGTGGCGATGATGGTGAGCGAGCCGCCCTCCTCGATGTTGCGCGCCGCGCCGAAGAAGCGCT
>CAYGZN010000274.1:0-4750 GCA_964354355.1 uncultured Burkholderiaceae bacterium
GCGTGTACGGCACCACGCAGAACGTGCAGTACTTGCTGCAGCCTTCCATGATCGACACGAACGCGCTGGCGCCCTCGACGCGCGCCGGCGGCAGATGGTCGAACTTCTCGATCGCCGGGAAGCTGATGTCGACCTGCGAGCGACCGGTGCGCCGGCGCGCCTCGATCAGCTCGGGCAGCCGGTGCAGCGTCTGCGGGCCGAAGACGACGTCGACGAACGGCGCGCGCGCGAGGATGTTCGCACCTTCCTGGCTGGCCACGCATCCGCCGACGCCGATCAGCATGCCGGGCCGCTCGAGCTTGAGTTCCCGGATCCGTCCCAGGTCCGAGAACACCTTCTCCTGTGCCTTCTCTCGCACCGAGCAGGTGTTGAACAGCACGATGTCGGCGCCCGCGGGGTCGTCGGTCGTCACGACCTCGCCGACCTCGGCGCCCGCCCCGGCGATCACGTCGGCCATCTTCTGCGAGTCGTACTCGTTCATCTGGCAGCCGAACGTGCGAATGTACAGCCGGGTCGCCATCGTCAGCTCCGGGGCGGACTCACCGCTGCTGGCCGCCCTGTGCGGCGGCTCGCCGCGCAGCGACGATCGCGTCGGCGCGTGCCTTGAACTCGGCGTCGCTCAGGATCCACACCTGGACGATCTCGCCCATCGTGCCGCGCGAGAAGGCAATCTTCTTCTCGCCGGTGACGGTGCTCGGCACCTGGATGATGTTGGCCTGGTCGCGAATGCGCGCGCCAGCGCCGAGTCGCACCGGCTTTCCGTCGAGTGTGGCGTCGGGGAACACGCCGAGCGTCAGCCGGCCGATCTCGGCGTTCTCGGGGATCGAGCGCGCCGGCTGCGCGAGTGCGGCGGGCGCGTGGGCGGCGATCGCGACGATTGCAGCAACGGGCACGACCGCGGCGATGGGCACGACCGCGGCGAAGACCGACGGCACGGTCTGCCTGACGGTCAGCACAAGGGCCCGGGCGCCGACGAAGAACGTGGAGAGGATTCGCATGGATTGACCCGCAGGGTGCGTGCGCGCACGCCAACACAGGGCCTGCGGACACCGGCTGCGCAGTTTACCCCATGCGATTCGGCGCGGCTTGAATCCGTGGCCCTGCGCCCCCATCTGCGCGTTCGCGGCGGTCCTGCTCGCCACGGCGATCCTGATTCCGGCCGGTGTGATGCGCTGGCGTCGCCGGGCCGGGCCGCTGTCGCCCGCGCTGGCTTGGGGCGCGCTGTTGTCCATCGGCCTGTTCTCGTCGCTGTTCGTGCTGACCGTGCTGCGCGACGGCCTGCTGGTGCTGGCGGCCGTCGCCGCCGCGATCGGCACGTCGATCGGCGCGGTGGACCTGCCCGTGGGCGCATTGGGCGCGTGGACCGCCGGGGCCGTTCCGCTGCTGGGCGCATTCGTCACGGCGGTGGGGTTTCGCAACGCGCGGCGCACCGCCGCGGTGGTATCGGTCGACGTGCCGATCCGAAATCTGCCCGAGGCGCTGCACGGGTTCACCATCGCGCAGATCAGCGACATCCACGTCGGGCCGACCATCCGGGGCGGGTACCTGCGGTCGATCGTGGAGGCCGTCAACGCGCTGAACGCGGACCTCGTCGCCGTCACCGGCGACCTGGTGGACGGGACGGTTCGCGAACTGGCCGGGCACGTCGCGCCGCTGCGCGAGCTGGCGTCGCGCCACGGCACCTTCTTCGTCACCGGCAACCACGAGTACTACTCGGGCGCGCCCGCGTGGATCCGGCAACTGCGCGGGCTGGGCGTGCGCGTGCTGATGAACGAGCACGTGGTCGTGCGTCGCGGCGGCGCCTCGCTGGTGATCGCCGGCGTGACGGACCACGGCGCGCACCACTTCGAGCCGTCGCACCGCAGCGACCCCGGCGCCGCGATCGCCGGGGCCCCGGTCGATGCCGCGGTCAGGGTCCTGCTGGCCCACCAGCCGCGCAGCGCGCACGCCGCCGCGCAGGCCGGCTTCGACGTTCAGCTGTCCGGCCATACGCACGGCGGGCAGTTCCTGCCCTGGACGCTCTTCGTGCGGCTGCAGCAGCCCTTCACGGCGGGGCTGCACCGGCTGCAGCGGATGTGGGTCTACACCAGCCGGGGCACCGGCTACTGGGGGCCGCCCAAGCGGTTCGGTGCGCCGTCGGAAATCACGCGGCTCAGGCTGGTGCCCGAGCGGTGATTCCGCGCTGCAGCGGTAGAATCGCGGGGTGACCCTTCTGCCTGCCCCGCGCCCATGAGCAAGGCCCACGGCTCCGAACGCCCGGCCGACGAGGCGCACGGCCTGGCCTATCCCGTCGGCTCACCGCCGGCGCCGGGCGAAGTGCGCGAGATCGCGCCCGGCGTGCTCTGGCTGCGCATGCCGCTGCCGTTCACGCTGAACCACATCAACCTGTGGGCGCTCGCCGACGAGGACGACCAGGGCCCGGGCTGGGCCATCGTCGACACCGGCACGCGCACGCCGGAGGTGCTCGGGGCCTGGCGCCGACTGATCGCGCCGGACGGGCCGCTGGCCGCCACCGGACACGGCGCACGGCTGACGCGCGTGTTCGTGACCCACATGCATCCGGACCACGTCGGCATGGCCGGCTGGCTGACGCGCAAGTTCCAGTGCCGGCTTTGGATGACGCGGCTGGAGTACCTGACCTGTCGCACGCTGGTGGCCGACACGGGTCGCGAGGCGCCCGAGGACGCGATCCGCTTCTACCGGCAGACCGGCTGGCCCGAAGAGGCGCTGGACCGGTATCGGGCCCGGTTCGGCGGCTTCAGCAAGTACGTGCACACGCTGCCCGACAGCTTTCGCAGGCTGCGCGACCGCGAGGTGCTGCGCGTGGGCGGCCACGACTGGCGCATCGTCGTCGGCCACGGGCATTCGCCCGAGCACGCCTGCCTGCATTGCGAGGAACTTGGCCTGCTGATCTCGGGCGACCAGGTGCTGCCGCGCATCTCGTCGAACGTGTCGGTGTTCCCGACCGAGCCCGACGCCGACCCGCTGGGCGACTGGCTCGAGTCGATCGCGCACCTGCGCGCCACGCTCGGCGACGACACGCTGGTGCTGCCGGCGCACGGCGAGCCCTTCCGCGGCCTGCACAGCCGCCTCGACCGGCTGGCAGGCGGCCACGCGCGCGGGCTCGAGCGGCTGCGCCGCACGCTCGCCGAGCCGAAGCGGGCCATCGACGTCTTCGGCGCGCTGTTCGCGCGGCCGATCAGCAGCACCGGCGAACTGCTGGGCATGGCCACCGGCGAGAGCCTGGCGCACCTGAACCACCTGGTGGCGCGCGGCGAGGCCGTGCGCGAACTGGGTGACGACGGCATCCAGCGTTATCGCATCGCGGCTTCGCAAGGCTGACGCGGCGCGCGTCGCCGTCAGGGCCAACCCGTGACCGACAAGCGCAAGCGCATCGCCATCGTCGGCGGCAATTTCGGCGGCCTGACCGCCGCGATCAAGCTGTCGCGCCGCCATGCGGTGACGGTCATCGACCCGACCGAGCACTTCGAGTGGATGCCCAACATCCACGAGATCCTGTCGAGTGTGAAGACGCCGCAGGGGCTGCGTCTGGACCGCGCCGCCATCGTCGCGCAGGCCGGACACCACTTCCTTCAGGATCGCGTGACCGTGCTGCAACCGGCGCATCGCCGACTGACCACGGCCGGCGGCCGCGAACTGGAATTCGATGCCTGCATCGTGGCCGTGGGCGCGCTGTGGAACACCCATCACATCCCGGGCGTCGCCCGCCACGCCATGCCGTTTCGCAGCGTCGCCGACGGCCTGGCGATCGAGCAGCGGCTGCAGGCGCTGGTGCGCCAGGGCAAGCCGCTGCGCATCGTGATCGCCGGCGGCGGCATCTCGGGGATCGAGGCGCTGGGCGAGATACTGCGTCGCCACCGCGACGATGCCGGCCTGTCGGTCGAGGTGGTCGAGGCCGGCGTGCGGCTGCTGCCCGGCCTTCCTTCAGCGCTGGATGCCGATCTTCGCCGTCTGTGCGAACCGTATGCGGTGAAGTTCCGTACCGCCACCACGATCGCCAGGGTGTCGCCAAAAGGCGTACGCCTGGCCGACGGCGCGCGGTTGCGCTCCGAGCTCACGCTGTGGACGGCCGGGCTCGCACCGCCACCGTTGCTGCGCGAATCCGGGCTGGCGCGGCCACCGCAGGTCTGGGCACCCGTGCACCCGACGCTGCAGAGTCGCCATGCCGACAGCGTCTTCGTCGTCGGCGACGCGGCGCAGCTGCCGAAAGCCGTTCGCAAGCAGGCCTACAACGCCATCGACATGGGCGCGCTCGCCGCGGCCAATGTCGCGCGCTTTCTCGACGGGCGCGCACTGAAGCCGTTCAAGCCCGCGCCAAAGCCCGTGCTGATCGCGTTCGGCGACCTGCAGACCTATCTGGTCGCGGGCCGGACCGTGCTCGCCAGCAGGGGGCTGGCCGCCGCGAAGGAAGGCGTCTATCAGGTGTTCATGTCGCAGATGGCGCCGTGCAACGTGCTGACCGCGTTGCCGGGGGCGACCGGCCGCCTGTGGCGGGGCTGGCGTCAGCTGGCCCTGCCGCAGCTACTGTCTCTGGCCGACTTCAGGAAGCAGCCGGACCGCAGGGCGATCAGGCTGCTGTAGGGGGCCGATGCCCCGGGCGGTCCTTGAGGTTCCGCCGCAATGTGCGTGCCGCTTTGGGCCAGCGCGCGGGATGTTCGCTTCTAAGCGATTGATTGTTCTGGTGGCGAATCAGGGACTCGAACCCCGGACCTGCGGATTATGATTCCCC
>CAYGZN010000275.1:0-4750 GCA_964354355.1 uncultured Burkholderiaceae bacterium
TACGGCCCGCACGAGACGTCGATCGGCGTGTACCGGTCGGACGCGTCGCTGCGCGTGCGCCCCGAACTCGCCGACGTCTCCAACCTCGACCACCGGGGCGAGGTCTGGGGCCGCGACGCGCGGCTGCGCATGTTCCAGCTCGGCAATCGCCTGTGGCACACCGACAGCTCGTTCAAGCGCACGCCTGCGCTCGCATCGCTGCTGTACGCACGCTCGATCGCGCCGGTGGGCGGGCTGACCGAGTTCGCCGATCTGCGCGCGGCGCACGACGCCCTGCCCGAGGCGACCCGTGCCGCACTGCGCGGCCGCGTCGCGGAGCACTCGATCTTCAATTCGCGGGCGCGTCTGGGCTTCACCGACTTCAGCGACGAGGAGCGCGCGGCGATGCCCCCGGTGCCGCAGGTGCTCGTGCGACGCATCCCGCAGAGCGGCCGCTGGTCCTTGTACCTGGCGTCGCACGCCGGGCGGGTGCTGGGCATGCCCGACGACGAAGGGCGCGCGCTGATCGACGGGCTGATCGAGCACGCGACGCAGCGCCACTTCGTCTACGCGCATCGCTGGCGCGTCAACGACCTGGTGATGTGGGACAACCGCTGCACGATGCATCGCGGCACCGCGTTCGACGACCTGCGCTGGCGCCGCGACGTGCAGCGCGCGACGGTGTCCGACGTGGCCAACACCTGCGAGCAGGAGGGCCTGGCCGCGGCGGCCTGACGACGCGGCGCTGCACGCAGCCGGATCGATCCGCAGTCGGCTCGTCGCGCAGTCGGCTCGTCGCGCAGCGGATCAGCCGGGGCGGGCGTGCTGGTCGATCAGCTTCTGCAGCACCGACACCAGGGTTTCGGCGTTGGCCGCGCCGAAGGGCTCGAGCACGCTCGCTTCGTGGCGCTTGGCCGCTTCGGTCAGCGGCGCCGCCAGCCTGCGGCCTCGCGGCGTCAGGCTGACCAGGATGCTGCGCCGGTCGCTGGGATTGGTCTCGCGGCGGATCAGCGCCTGGCGCTCCATGCGCTCGAGCACCTTGCTGACCGTCGGCTGCTTCTGCAGCACGATGTCGGCGACCTGCTTGGCCGAGCGGGGGCCGTCGACCAGCGACGCCAGCACCCGCCAGGTCGTCACCGGCACGCGCTGCGTCTTCAGGTGCTCGTGGAACTCGCCCGAGATCAGGTGGCTCGCGCGCGCCAGCAGGTACGCCAGGTACCCGTCGATGAACGTGCCCGCCGGCATTGCGTCAGGCCCCCGGTACCAGCGCCAGCACGCGCAGCGGGCTGCCGCTGCCCTGGCGGATCTTCAGCGGTGGCGCGATGACCACCGCGCCGGTCGGCGGCAGCAGGTCGAGGTTGGTCAGGCACTGCAGGCCGTAGCGGCCGGCGCCGTGCATGTAGTAGTGGCATGGGTACGGCGGGCGCTGGTGGAAGCCCTGGCCGGCGTCGGTGCCGATCGCCTCCGAGCCGAACCCCAGCACGTCGCGCTCCTCGACCAGGAAGCGCGCGACCTCCGCGTCGGGCCCCGGCGTGTGCTGTCCGGTCTCGTCGAAGTTCTGGTACTCGACCGGGTCGGTGCGGCGTGACCAGTCGGTGCGCATCAGCACCCAGGCCCGCGGCGGGATGCGCCCGTGCTTCGACTCCCAGTCCAGCACGAACGCCTTCGTCAGCAGGAAGTCGGCGTCGGCGGCCGCCTCGCGCGAGCAGTCGATGACGCAAGCCGGGCCGATGAGCCGCTGCACGGGGACGGTGTCGACCGCGTTGTCCGGCAGGTCGCGTCCCGAGATCCAGTGGACCGGCGCGTCGAAGTGCGTGCCGGTGTGCTCGCCGCACGAGAAGTTGTTCCAGTACCAGCCGGGTCCACGGTCGTCGTAGCGCGAGATCTCCTCGATGCGAAACGGCAGGCACTGGCCCATCTCGGGAGGCAGCACGATCTGCGGGAATTCGGGTGCCAGCGTCTGCGTGAGATCGACCACGCGGATGCGCCCGTCGAGCAGCCCGGCGACCAGCGACGCGAGCGTGGCCGCACCCGGGCTCGGCGCGACTGCGCCCGCGGGGGTCGCGGCGGGCGTGGGGGCGGGCGTGGGGGCGGGCGTGGTGGAAGTCATGGTCATCCCGCGATCTCGCGCTCGAGCGCCTTGGGGTTGTCGCGCCAGCGCTCGAGCCACTCCTGCGCGACGTCGCCCGGGTAGACGTCCTCGACGCCGTCCCTCAGCGCCTTGACCACCGCGCCGGCCAGCGTGGCGGGGGCCAGCTTGGGCGGGGGCAGCAGCTGGTTCCACTCGTCGTCGATCGGACCCGGGAACACGTTGACCACCCGCACGCCCTGCGGGCGCATCTCGGCGCGCAGGCACTGCGACAGTGACAGCGCGGCAGCCTTCGAAGCGGAGAACGTGCCGTGTGCCGGAAAGTTGGCCAGCGCGAAGATCGACAGCAGGTTGACCCATGCACAGGCGCTGGACTGCCCGTCGGCCGCGCGCGCGCGCAGCGCCGGCCCGAACGCCTGCGCCAGCCGCAGCAGCCCGAAGTAGTTGACGTCCATCTCGCTGCGGGCGGTCTCCACGCCGACGCGCGCGCCGATGCCGGTGGCGCGGTGATACTCGGCGGTGTTCACGACGATGTCGACCTTGCCGCCGATCTCGCCGGCCAGTTCCGTCACCGACCGCGAGTCGGTGACGTCCAGCGCAACGGCGGTGACCTGCGGCAGCGCCAGCAACTCGTCGAAGCCCGGCAGCTTCTTCCACGGCTCGGCCTGTCCGACCCACACGATGTCGGCGCCGGCCTGGACCAGCGCGCGCGCCACCGCCTGGCCCAGTGCCGTCTTGCCGTCGGTGACCAGCGCCTTTCGAAAGCGCGGGTCGCAGGTCATCTCGCGCAACTGGCGATCGTCGGACATGTTCGGGGTCTCCTTGTCGGGCATCGCAACGAGCACGGCCTGGCCCGCGCGGTCGAGCATCGCGCCGACGCGCACGCGGGCGGGGGCGCCCGGCACGTCGCCGTGCAGGTGCGCCACGACCGTCGCGCCCGCGTCGAGCCGCACCATGCCCAGCCGCCAGGGCAGGCGCTCGCGAAAGAACAGGTCGTTGCTGTGGTGCAGCTGCGTGTGCGCAAGCAGCTGCCCGGCGCCGTCCTGCGTGCGCCACGGCAGGCGCACCGACAGGCACCGGTGGCAGGCCTCGCGCGGCGGGTACTGCACGGTGCCGCACTCGGCACAGGTCTGCAGCGCAAAGCGTCCCTCGGCAGCCGCCGCGGTCAGCCCCAGCGCCGCGCGGCTGCGTCCGCCCGGCGGCAGCGTCGGCATCCGCGTGGCCAGCACCGGATTCTTGCGGCGCGGCCGTGTCAGCGGGGCGCTCACGGCGCGGCCTCGCGGGCCCGGGCGGTCATGCGGCGCGCCCCAGCAGCGCGGCCCCGGTGGCCAGGCCGCGGTCGAAGTTGATCATGCCGAAGCCGCTGACGAGGCCGACGCGCGCGTGCGGAACCTGGCGCGCGCCGGCGTCGTCGGTCAGCTGGCGGATCGTCTCGACCACGCCGAGGTAGCCGCCTGCGCACCCGGCCTGGCCGACCGACAGCTGACCGCCCGAGGTGTTCAGCGGAAAGTCGCCGTCGGTCGTGAACCGGTGGCTGCGCACGAACGCCGGCCCGTCGCCCTTCGCGCAGAAGCCCAGGTCCTCGATCTGCATCAGCGTGATCACCGGGTAGTCGTCGTACGCCTGCATCAGGTCGACGTCGGCGGGCCCCACGCCGGCCTGCGCATAGAGGTCGTCGCGGTCGGCGACCCAGCCGCCGCGCACCTGGATCGGGTCGTCGGCGAACGCGTTGTGGCGCTCGATCGTGCCCAGCAGCCGCGCGTGCGGCAGCCCGAGCGCTTCGGCGCGGTCTCGGTGCAGCACGAGGAACGCGTCGGCCCCGGCGCACGGCATCACGCAGTCGAACAGGTGCAGCGGGTCGGCGATCGGCCGCGCGTCCAGATACTCGTCCAGCGTCAGTGGCTTGCGAAACAGCGCGACCGGATTCCTCAGCGCGCTGTCGCGCTGCGCGACGCACAGCTTGCCGAAGTCGGCCCGGGTCGCGCCGTAGGTGCGCATGTAGTGGTCGGTCAGGAAGGCGAAGCTGGCGTTGGGGCCGCCCGCGCCATACGGATAGACCGCGTCGCGCGCGAACATGCTGAAGTTCGACAGCGTGAGGCGGAACGAGTCGACGTGGTTGGTGTCGGCCGCGATGCAGGCGACGACGTCGGCGTCGCCGCACTGCACGGCCCGTGCGGCCCGTCGCAGCGCCAGAACGCCGCTTGCGCCGCCCACCGGCAGCCAGTCGAGCCAGCGCGGCGACAGCCCCAGGTGCTGCATCAGCCCGATCGCGCTGTCGGGCGCAAGCGTGAAGCTGGACACGCACACGCCGTCGACGGCTTGCTTGGCCAGGCCGGCGCGCTGCAGCAGCCCCGCCAGCGCGCGCGCCACGAACCAGTGCGCCGCGCGGATCGAGTAGCGCACGTAAGGCACGGTGACCGGCGCGGCGACCACCACGTCGTCGTAGCCGAGCCGGCGGCGCGTCATGGGCGTTCTTGACAAGGGATGGGTTTGGATTTCAAATAATATTGCATGAAATTTCAACGAATGCAACGGCGCGCTGGCCTTCGACACGGGGGCGGCGGCGGGAGTCCGAGTTGGCCGAGCGGTCCTTCAGGAAGGAAGTCCAGAGCCTGAGGCTGGGCGACGGCGAGGTGTTCCGGGGCGAGGGCATCCTCGCCGTCACCAAGGCGCTGCTGCAGT
>CAYGZN010000276.1:0-4738 GCA_964354355.1 uncultured Burkholderiaceae bacterium
GCCCGAGTCGTCGGCAAGAGCCGCCAGGCCGGTGGCCGCGCTGGCATGCCTCGCCTTGGCCAGCGCGTTCTCGACGAAGGTCACGTGCGGCTCGTCGGCGTCGGCCACCCCGAGCTGCGACTGCGGCACCAGCTCGATGCCGGTCGGCGCCAGCAGCGCCTGGAACTCGCGCAGCTTGCCGGCGTTGCCCGATGCCAGCACCACCCGCCGCACGGCCATCGCGTCCTCGCGCGCGGCCTCAGCCGGCCGGCAGCGCCAGCACGCGCTTCTGTTCGGCCACCAGCTGCGCGATGCCGTGCGCAGCCAGGTCCAGCATCACGTCGACCTCGGCCCGCGAGAACGGCGCGCCCTCGGCCGTACCCTGCAGCTCGACGATGCCGCCGCTGCCCGTCATCACCACGTTCATGTCGGTGTCGCAGTCCGAGTCCTCGGCGTAGTCCAGGTCCAGCACCGGCGCACCGCGCCAGATGCCCACCGACACCGCCGCGACGTGGTCGCGCATCGGCGACGCGGTGATCAGTCCGCGCTCGAGCATCCAGCCGATCGCATCGCGCGTGGCCACGCACGCCCCGGTGATCGCGGCGGTGCGCGTGCCGCCGTCGGCCTGCAGCACGTCGCAGTCGATCTGCAGCGTGCGCTCGCCCAGTGCCGACAGGTCGAGCACCGAGCGCAGGCTGCGCCCGATGAGCCGCTGGATCTCGAGCGTGCGCCCGCCCTGCTTGCCGCGCGCGGCCTCGCGGTCGCTGCGCGTGTGCGTGGCGCGCGGCAGCATCCCGTACTCCGCCGTCAGCCAGCCCTGGCCCTTGCCGCGCAGGAAAGGCGGCACCTTGTCCTCGACACTGGCCGTGCACAGCACGCGGGTGTCGCCGAACTCCACCAGCACCGACCCTTCCGCGTGGCGCGTGAATCCGCGGGTGATGCGCACCGCGCGCATCTGGCCCGCATCGCGCCCGCTGGGGCGGGCAACCGTCCGTGTCTCGTTCAACCCTGTCCTCCGCTGGAGCGCTGGATCGCCTCCTGGATCTCTGCGATCGTGCGCTCGATGTCCTCCTCGGAAAGCCCCGCATCGGGCTCTTCCTCGCCCATCTGGCCGATCGAGATCGTCGTGGTCACCGCCCCGTCGGGCAGGTGCAGCGACGACAGCGTGGGCACGTCGTCCAGCGACTCCTCGCCTTCCCAGGTCAGCGCAACGACCGTCGTGTTGTCGGCGGTCCGGCCGTTGTGCGCAATGGCGCGGCGAACCAGCGCCGGCACCACGCTGGCGACCGGTCCCTCGGCGAAGGCCTGTGCGAAGCCCTCCTCCGGCAGCCCCGACCAGAATCCGTCGCTGCACAGGACCAGCATGTCGCCGCGCTCGAGCCGCGCCCGCGACGTGATCTCGACGGTCGGCTCGAACGGCGAGCCCAGGCAGTTGAGCACCTTGTTGCGTTCGGGGTGCGTCTCCTGCTCGTGCGCCTCGATGAGCCCCAGCGAGACCATCGTCTGCACCTTGGAGTGGTCGCGCGTGCGCGCGACGATCCGCCCGCCGCGCATCCAGTACAGCCGCGAGTCGCCCGCGTGCGCCCACCACGCGCAGTCGTCCTGCACCACGCAGGCCACCACCGTGGTTCGCGGCGCCTCGGGCAGGTTGTGGCTGGCCTGGTAGCGCAGCAACTCCCGGTGCGCGGTGCGCAGCGCCGAGTCGAGGAAGTCGGCCGGGTCGGCGAGCTTGGGCCGGGCCAGGCGCTGGAACATGCCGGCGGCCGCCTGCAGCGTCAGCTGCGCGGCGACCTCGCCACGCACGTGCCCGCCCATGCCGTCGGCGACCAGCATCAGCAGCGACTCGCGCGAGAAGCAGTAGCCCATGCGGTCCTGGTTCACCGCGCGCGCGCCGATCTGCGTGTCCTGGAAGACTGAAAAGCGCATCGGGAAGATCGGTCCGGACGGTCTAGGAAGACGCCTTCTGCGTGGGCCACATCATCGTGGTGTCGTGGCGGATCGCCCGCCGCCTGCGCCCGCCCAGGCTGTCGAGCCAGCGCGCAAAACCGGGGCCCGACGGCGGCGCGGCCTTCGCCGGCGCCGCCTGCGGCTCGCGCAGCGAGCGCTGCAGCGCGAACACGCTCTGCGGGCGCTCGAGCGGATTCTGCTTCAGGCACCAGTGCACGATGTCCACCAGCTGCTGGGAGTACAGCTTCGCGGCCGCATGCAGCGCCGCGTCGACCTTGTCGTGCAGGTGGCGCTGGTCGGCGGGCTGGGGCGGCGCACCGACCATGCACGCGTACATGCTGGCGCCCAGCCCGTAGACGTCGGTCCACGGCCCGAGCTGCTGGTTGCGCCGGTACAGCTCGGGCGCGGCGAACCCCGGCGTGTACATCGGGAACAGCTTGGGCGCGTCCTGCGTCAGCGTCTGGCGCGCCGCGCCGAAGTCCAGCAGCATCGGCGAGCCGTCGCGGCGCAGGTAGACGTTGGCGGGCTTCAGGTCCAGGTGCAGCAGGCGGTTGGCGTGCACCTCGCGCAGTCCGTGGGTCACCTGAGCGAAGATCCGGCGGATGTGACGCTCGGGGATCACCTCGCGCCCGGGCTTGCCGCGGTAACGGATGATCAGCTCCTGCAGGCTGCGCCCCTGCTCGTAGGCCATCACCATGTAGACGGTGTCGTTGGCCCGGAAGAAGTTCAGCACCCGCACCACGTTGGGGTGCAGCACCCGGGCCAGCGCGCGGCCTTCCTCGAAGAAGCACTTCAGCCCGTTGCGGTAGGTGTTCTGGTTCTCGGCGCTGATCGCCGGCACCAGTTCGCCCGGCCCGCGGCGCGCCAGCGAGCTGGGCAGGTACTCCTTGATGGCCACCGGGTGGCCGTCGGGATCGTCCGCCAGGTAGACGATCGAGAAACCCCCGCTCGAGATCTTCCTTACAATGCGATACCCGCCGACTTCGAGGCCTTCGGGCAGCGGCGCGTTGTTCTGGGTTGCCATGATGGGGACATTGTAATGTGAGTGCCGATCGCGCAAGTGCCACGGGTGTCTCGAGCATGACCGGCTATGGAACCGTCACGCGCGACACCGACCTGGGCCGGCTGACGATCGAGCTGCGCTCGGTCAACTCACGCTTCCTGGACCTGGGCTTCAGGCTGCCCGACGAACTGCGCTCGATCGAGCCGATGCTGCGCGAACTCGTCCAGGCGCGCGTGGCGCGCGGCAAGGTCGATTGCCGTGCAGGCGTGCAGCACCGCGGCGCGACCCGCCCCGAGATCCCGCTGCGCACCGAACTGCTCGCTGCGCTGCGCGAGGCCGAGCGCCAGGTGCTGGAACGGCTGCCGGGGGCGGCGCCGCTGACGGTCGCCGAGTGCCTGCGCTACCCCGGCGTCGTCGACGAGCCCCAGCCCGACGCCGCGCAGTGGGTCACGGCATTCCGCCCGCTGGCCGAGGCCGCACTGTCCGAGCTGCAGGCCAGCCGCCTGCGCGAAGGCGCGCGCCTGGCCGATACGATCCGCACGCGCGCGCAGGCGATGGCCGACATCGTGGCCACCCTCAAGCCCCGAGCGCCCGAGTTCGTCGCCGAGTTCGAACAGCGCCTGACCGAGCGCCTGCGCGAGGCCGCCACCGGCGCGCTCAAGGGCACCCCGGTGCCGCTGGACGAGGCGCTGGCCCGCATTCGCCAGGAGGTCTCGGTGTTCGGCATGCGGGTCGACGTCGCCGAGGAACTGAACCGGCTGGAGATCCACATCGCCGAGCTCGGCCGCATCGTCGAGCAGGGCGGACAGGTCGGCAAGCGGCTGGACTTCCTGATGCAGGAACTGAACCGCGAGGCGAACACGCTGGGCTCCAAGGCCGCCGGCATCGAGGTCACGCAGGCGGCGGTGGAACTCAAGCTGCTGATCGACCAGGTCCGGGAGCAGGTGCAGAACCTCGAATGAGCCTGCACGCGGCCCGCAATGCCCCGGCTCCGGCGTGACCGGGCGGCACGCGACTACAGTTCGTCCCATCCCATGGACCCAGCCGCGCCCCGCCCCGCAATCCCCTCAGCCGTTGTGCGGCTGCTGCGCCTGACCGGCCTGGCGGCGCTGTGCCTGGGATTGGTCGCCTGCGGCACCTTGCCGCGCAATGCGGTGCCGCCGCAGCGTGAGCTGGTGGCCTCGATCCCGGGCCTGCCCGACATCCGCGCGTGGGGCGGCCCGCCCAGCGCGATCCTGGAGCGCGATCTGGCGCTGTCGTTCCAGCAGGAATCCGAATCGGATTTTCCGCGCGGGGCCGACGGCACCGTGTTGTACGCCCACCTGGCTTTGTCGGGCGGCGGCGCGAACGGCGCCTTCGGGGCCGGCTTCCTGAACGGCTGGACCGCCACCGGTCAGCGCCCAGCCTTCAAGATCGTCACCGGCGTGTCCACCGGTGCCTTGATGGCGCCCTTTGCCTTCCTCGGGCCCGACCACGATGACGCGCTGCGCGAGTTCTACACCACCACCAGCTCGCGCGACATCTTCACGCTGGGCTCCGTGCTGTGGCAGCTGCTGCTCGGCGAAGCGCTGGCCGATACCCGGCCGCTGCAGGCATTGATCGCGCGGTATGTCGATACCGAACTCCTGCGCCGCGTGGCCGAAGCGCACCAGCGCGGCCGGCGGCTGTACGTCGGCACTGCCGACCTCGACGTGCCGCGCTTCGTGGTCTGGAACATGGGGCTGATCGCCAGCAGCGGCCACCCCGACGCGCTGGCGCTGTTTCGCAAGGTGATGCTCGCCTCGGCCTCGATCCCGGTGGCCTTTCCGC
>CAYGZN010000277.1:0-4730 GCA_964354355.1 uncultured Burkholderiaceae bacterium
CGCCCGAGCGGGCGATCCGCGGGCGGCCGCCAGCATCGAGCGCTGGATCGATCGCCTCGGGCGCGCGCTGGGCGCGGTGATCAACCTGCTGGACCCGGACGTGATCGTGCTGGGCGGCGGGCTGAGCAACGTGGCCGCGCTCTACGAGCGCCTGCCCGCCGCCTGGGCGCCGCACGTGTTCTCGGACGTGGTGACCACGCGGCTGGCGCGCAGCGTGCACGGCGACTCGTCCGGCGTGCGGGGCGCGGCCTGGCTGTGGCGCGACTGAGGACCGCGCGCGCAGCGCACCCGCAGGCCACCGCAATGCTCCCGCAGGCGGGCGATGCCCGCGCGCGGGTGCCGTGACGCCTGCCCGAGGTCAATGATTGTCGCGCGGCGGCCCGAACGTGCGGTCGATCTTCTGGTACCGGATCGCGAAGTCCAGGCACGCGCCGTCGGCCAGCTGCCCGACGTGCCGGCGCTGCAGGTCCTGCCACGGCGTCTGGCTGACCAGCTCGGGCGGCTTCCACGCCGCGCGCCGGCGCGCGAGCTCGTCGTCGGTGATCATCATGTTCGCGGTGCGCGCGTTCAGGTCGATGCGCACGCGGTCGCCGGTGCGCAGCAGCGCCAGCCCGCCGCCCGCGGCCGACTCGGGCGATGCGTTCAGCACCGAGGGGCTGGCCGACGTGCCCGACTGCCGGCCGTCGCCCACACACGGCAGCATCGTGACGCCCTGGCGGACCAGCGCGTCGGGCGGCAGCATGTTGACGACCTCGGCCGCGCCAGGATAGCCGATCGGGCCGACGCCGCGGATGAACAGGATGCACTCGGCGTCGATCGCCAGCGACGGGTCGTTGATCCGCGCGTGGTAGTCCTCGGGGCCTTCGAACACGATCGCGCGGCCCTCGAACGCGCCCGGATCCTTCGGGTTCTCGAGGTAGCGCCTGCGGAATTCGGGGGAGATCACCGAGGTCTTCATCACGGCTGCGTCGAACAGGTTGCCCGACAGCACCGCGAAGCCCGCTTCCGGCAGCAGCGGGGCGTCGAAGCTGCGGATCACGTCGCGGTTGCTGGCGGCCGTGTTCCCGTAGATCTCGCCGACGGTCCTGCCCGAGACGGTGACGACGTCGGCGTGCAGCTTGCCGGCGCGCAGCAGTTCGTGCATCACCGCCGGCACGCCGCCGGCGCGGTGGAAGTCCTCGCCGAGGTACTGGCCCGCCGGCATCAGGTTCACCAGCAGCGGAATCCGGTAGCCGATGCGGTCCCAGTCGCGCACCTGCAGGTCCACGCCCATGTGGCGCGCGATGGCCGTCACGTGCGGCGGGCAGTTCGTCGAGGCGCCCAGCGCGCTGGCCGCGACGATCGCGTTCTCGAAGGCCTTGCGGGTCATGACCCGCGACGGGCGCAGGTCCTCGTGGACCATCTCGACGATCCGCCGGCCGGTGCGGTAAGCCATCTGCGGGCGCTCGCGGTGCGGGCCGGGAATCGCCGCACAGCCGGGCAGCGACATGCCCAGCGCCTCGGCGACGCTGTTCATCGACAGCGCGGTGCCCATCGTGTTGCAGTGGCCGACCGACGGGGCGCCCGAGGCCACCATCTCGAGGAACTGGTCGGTGTCGATCCGGCCCGCAGCCAGCTCCTGGCGCGCGAACCAGACGATCGTGCCGGAACCCGACAACCCGCCGCCGTAGTAGCCGTTGAGCATCGGGCCGCCCGACAGCACGATCGCCGGCAGGTCGACGGTGTCAGCGCCCATCAGCATCGCGGGCGTGGTCTTGTCGCAGCCGGTCGTCAGCACCACGCCGTCGATGAAGTAGCCGTACAGCACCTCGACCAGCGACAGGTAGGCCAGGTTGCGATCGAGCATCGCCGTGGGGCGCTTGCCGGTCTCCTGGATCGGGTGCACCGGGAACTCGATCGGGATGCCGCCGGCGTCGCGGATGCCGTCGCGCACGCGGCTGGCCAGCTCCAGGTGGTGACGGTTGCACGGCGCCAGGTCGCTGCCGGTCTGGGCGATTCCGATGATCGGCTTGCCGCTGTTCCTGAGCTCGTCCAGCGTCAACCCGTAGTTCATCATGCGCTCGAGATACAGCGCCGTCATGCCGGGGTTGTCCGGATTGTCGAACCACGCGCGCGAGCGCAGTCCGGGTCGCTTTCCGCCGTCGTTCATCGTCGTCTCCTGCCGGCAGTCGACGCCGCCGTGTGGGTCCCGAAGCGAGTGCCGACCCTGGCGGCCGACGCGTCGCAGTGTAGCAAGTGTTAGGCTGGTCCCGACGCAACTGCGCCCGGCCGCGGCCCCGACCCCATGGAAACGATCCCACTCTGGATGCAGCTGGCGGCGATGGTCGCGCTGATGCTGGCGTCGGCCTTCTTCTCGATCGCCGAGACCAGCATGATGGCGCTGAACCGCTACCGGCTCAGCCACCTGGTCAAGGAAGGCCGCCGCGGCGCCGCGCTGACCGCGTCGCTGCTGGGCCAGACGCAGCGGCTGCTGGGCACGATCCTGCTCGGCAACAACCTGGTCAACACGGCGCTCACGGCGATGGTGACCGCGCTGGCGATCCGCCAGTTCGGCGACCAGGACCGGGTGCTGGTGGCCGCGACCACGGGCGTGGCGTTCCTGATCATCGTGTTCTGCGAGATCACCCCGAAGGTGATCGGCGCGACCTACCCCGAGCGCATCGCGCTGCCGGCGAGCTTTCCGCTGAGCCTGTCGCTGAAGCTCGCCGCGCCGGCCGTGTGGTTCGTCAACCAGTTTTCGGGCCGGCTGCTGGCCTGGCTGCGCATCGACACCCGCGCCGGCGAGCAGGAGGCCCAGCTCGGGCCCGAGGAGCTGCGCACGATCGTCCTGGAGTCGGGGCAGTTCATGCCGGCCAAGCACCGCTCGATCCTGCTCAACCTGTTCGACCTGGAGCACATCACCGTGGACGACGTGATGACCCCGCGCGGCAAGGTCGAGGCGCTGGACATCGCCACGTCGCCCGCCGGGATCAGCGGCCAGCTGGCGACCTGCTACCACAACAAGCTGCCGGTCTACGAAGGCGAGCTGAACCGGGTGATCGGCGTACTTCACGTACGCAAGGCGCTGGGCCTGCTGCAGCGGCCCGGGTTCGGCGCACAGGAGGTGCGCGACCTGCTGACCGCCCCGTACTTCGTGCCGCGCGGCACGCCGCTGTTCGCCCAGCTGCAGTTCTTCCAGGAGAACCGCCAGCGGCTCGGGCTGGTCGTCGACGAGTACGGCGAGGTGCTGGGCCTGGTCACGCTCGAGGACATCATCGAAGAGATCATCGGCGAGTTCACCACCCACGCGCCCGGCCCGGACGCGCCGGTGCTGCGCTGGGACGAGCACGGGCAGGTGACGGTCGACGCGGCGATGCCGCTGCGCGTGCTCAACCGGCGCCTGGGCACGTCGTTTCCGCTGGACGGCCCCAAGACCCTGTCGGGCTGGATCCTCGAGTCCCTGCAGGAATTGCCCGAAGGAAATGTGAGCGTTCGCTTCGGGGATGTCGTCGTGGAGGTCGCCAACCTGCAGGAGCGGCGCGTGCGCAGTGCACGGCTGCAGCGCCTGGGCGACGGGGCTGCGCAGCGCACCGTCCGCCGCCAGCCGCCATCCGTTCGTCGCGCGCAACCCACGCCGAAGCCGCCGCCCGGAGCCGATTGACGGCCGTTCGTCACCGGCGCGCGCGCCGCGCGTTTCCATTGCCGGCACGGCACTGCACACTCGATCGTGTGAAAGAACGCCCCCGGTCCCCCCAGCCCCGATGAGCAGCCTCGCGCCTGCCGCCGGCCACTCCGACAGCGTCGTGCTGTCGGGGCTCGCGCGCGCGCTCGTCCAGCACCAGGTGCTGCGGCTGGACCAGGCCACCGCGATCCAGCGCAAGGCCGACGCGGGCTCGACCAAGTTCGTGGACGAGCTCGTCCTGGGCGGTCAGGTCAGCGCCAGCCGGCTGGCCCGATTCGCGGCGGACACGTTCGGGCTGCCGCTGATGGACCTCGGCGCGCTCGATCCGCAGTCGATCGTCGCCGACATGGTCGATCGCAAGCTGCTGGCCGACACCCGCATCATCCCGCTGGCCAAGCGCGGCAGCCGCCTGTCGGTGATCCTGTCGGATCCGACCGACCTGCAGGCGATCGACCGCGTCAAGTTCCAGGCGCAGGCGACGGTCGACCCGATCGTCGTCGAGCACGACAAGCTGCTCAAGCTGATCGAGCGCTTCGGCCAGTCGGCCAGCCAGCAGCTCTCGGCGCTGGTCGACGACACGCTCGACATCGAGATGCCGACCGACGAGCCGTCGGCACAGACCGACGACAGCTCCGACATCGACGACGCGCCGGTCGTCAAGTTCCTGCAGAAGGTGCTGATGGACGGCATCAACTCCGGCGCGTCGGACATCCACTTCGAGCCCTACGAGAAGTACTACCGGATCCGCTTCCGGATCGACGGGGAACTGCGCGAGATGGCGCAGCCGCCGCTGGCGATCAAGGAGAAGCTCGCGTCGCGCATCAAGGTGATCTCCAAGCTGGACATCTCCGAGAAGCGCGTGCCGCAGGACGGCCGCATGAAGCTCGTGGTGTCCAACAACCGCGCGATCGACTTCCGCGTCTCGACGCTGCCGACACTGTTCGGCGAGAAGATCGTGATGCGGATCCTGGACCCGTCGTCGGCCAAGCTCGGCATCGACGCGCTGGGCTACGACCCCGAGCAGAAGGAACTGCTGACCGCCGCGATCCAGCGACCCTACGGCATGGTG
>CAYGZN010000278.1:0-4728 GCA_964354355.1 uncultured Burkholderiaceae bacterium
TCGAGCCGCCCATCGCGGTCAGCCAGTCGTGTGGCGGCGCCTGGGCGGTCGGCGCACCCAGCGAACGGCCACTGCTGACCGCCTCGTCGATGACGATTGCGTGCTCGGGCAGCAGCGCGCCGATCACCTGCCCGATCCCCTCGACCGACATCGGTCCCTCGGGCAGCACCGGCCGGCGCAGCGCGGCCACGCCGCGCGGTGGCGTGCGCCGCGCGCCGACGGCCTCGGCGATCGCGTCCAGCGCACCGACCAGGTCCTGGCCCACGTCGGCCACCTGCAGCAGCCGGGCACCCGGGGGCGACTGCCGGCCCGGCTTGTCCGGGTAGGCGAAGAACGACACCGGTTCGCTGCAGCCGACCATCACGATGTTGCGATACGGCGCCAGCGCGGCCACCGCCGCGTCGACGACATAGGGCACGCGCGGTGCGACCACGCGCCCGGCGCCACGCTGCTGGCGGGCGACGTAGAACTCGGACATCACCGCACAGCCCGTCGCCGCCGCGATCCGCCCGGCGGTTGCCAGCGGCGCCTCGCGAAGCGCGACGCCACCCAGCAGCAGCAGCGTGGGCTCACCCGAGGCGAGGATGCGCGCGGCGGCGTCGACCCGCGCCGTTTCGGCGGGTCGGCGTGCGGCCCGCGGCCCGGGCCCCGCGCCCGCTGCGCCCGCTGAGCCCACCGCGGGCCCGGCGGCCGCCTGGCCCGCGACATCGCCCGCGCACGCCTCGCCCCACGCGCAGTCGGCCGGCAGCACCAGCGTCGCGACCCGTCCGGGCGGGGTCGTCGCCGCAGACACGGCTGCCCGCGCCGCCGCGGCCACGCCCCCCGGCGCGCCGATCGTGTGGACCCAGTTCGACATCGGGCGGGCGACGGCCTCGATGTCCGAGGTCAGCGGCGCATCGAGCGACAGGTGCGCGAGCGCATGCTCGCCGACGACGTTGACGATGCCCGAATGCGCCTTCTTCGCGTTGTGCAGGTTGGCCAGCCCGTTGGCCAGGCCGGGCCCCAGGTGCAGCAGCGTCGAGGCGGGGCGCTCGGCCATCCGCCAGTAGCCGTCGGCCGCGCCGGTCACGACGCCTTCGAACAGCCCGAGCACGCAGCGCATGCCGTCGACGCGATCGAGCGCCGCGACGAAGTGCATTTCGGACGTGCCCGGATTGGTGAAGCACACGTCCACGCCTTCGGCCAGCAGCGTGCGCACCAGTGATTCGGCACCGTTCATCAGCGTGTCTCCGTGGCCGTGGGCCTGTCTGCGTGCTCGTGGGCGCGTGCGCGTCGGCGTGTCGGCGTGCTCAGGCGCGGGGCGGCGCGGCCAGTCCCGCCAGCGCCTGCCGGTAGACCTGGGCGGAGCGGAACAGCACCATCTCCTTCCAGTCGTCGTGGGGCGGATAGAAGTGGTCGCGCAGGGCCGCCTTGATGGCCGACGCCTGCGGACCCGCCGGATCGCCGCGCGCGTGCAGCCAGTGGTCGGCGCGCAGCACCGCGGCGCCGCGCGCGGGCGGGTAGGTGCCGAACTCGAGCGCGACGAACGCGATGTCGGCGTGGGCCAGGCAGCGCTCGTAGCCGAACTCGGTCAGGCCCCACTTCTCCTGCGAACTCGACGTGCCCAGCAGCGGCTCGGTCACGCTGTCGCCCCACCAGCGGCGAGCCCGCAGCACGCGCGCGCTGCCCGGCGCGTGGTTGCAGATCGGCTCGCCGTAGCCGTAGGGCCCCAGGCCGGTGTGCATGTCGACGACCGCCACCGTGCGGGCGCGCGGCAGGTATTCGCCGAGGATCGCCTCGCTGGTGCGTCGCGACCAGGTCGGCCCCGCACCGCCGTAGAAGATGCCGTCGGGATGCGAATACTGTCCGCTGGAGCGCGCGACCCGCTCGGCGTGGTCGCCGTGCTCGCGCCTGTAGTCGTCGATCGCCCGGTCGGCCGCCCGCACCGTCGCCTCGTCGAGCGAGTCGGGCAGGTAGTGTGCGTGCAGCGCCGCGTAACCCGGGTTGGAAGGCAGCGGCTGGGAGAAGTCGATCCAGTTGCGGTTCAGGTCGACGTTCTCCTCGGTGACCCGGCGCAGCCACGCCCAGCCGTGCGGATTGATGCCGTGGATCAGCAGGATGGCCGTGTCGGCGTGCCGTGCCAGGCCCAGTTCGCCGCGCAGCAGCGCCACCTGCGGCCCGGAACCGCAGAAGCCTTCGACGCCGTGCGTGCCGCTGATGACGACGAGCACGCGCGACGCGTCGGGCGGGCCGAGCCACGCCGTGTCGGTGGCCAGCGCCTGGCCGTCCGGGCCGCGGTTCGGATTGCGCCACTCGCGCACGGCGGCGCCGGCCGCCGTGGCGCTGGCAACGAACTTGCGCCGCGCTTCGTCGTAGTCGCCGGAAAAGACCGACAGGTTCAGTGCCCCGGACATCGCGTTCTCCCGTCGCCGCCGCGTTCGTCGGCGCGCACCTGCGGCCGCGCCCCGATGCTGACGTGTGTCAATGCGCCCACCGGCCCGCGGTGGCAAGCTGGTCCACGTTCGACAGACCCTCCGACGCAGACCACCATGCCCCGCTTGCGCGTGATTGTTGCATGCCTGATGCTCGCATTGTCCGCGAGCGCAGCCCTGGCGGCGACCAAGCCGCCGGTTATGGAATTCCACCTGCAGCCGGACCTGAGCTTCGCGCTGTACAAGCCGCCCGGCTGGCAGGTCACCGCGCAGCCCTCGGGCGAACGGGTCGGCATCGCGGTGACCGACCCCTCCGGGGGTGCCAGCGCGTCGATGCGGTGGCTGCCGGTTCAAGGCAAGGCCGACGCCGTGCAGGTCGTGGCCGCGCAGTTGCAGGAGCTGCGCAAGCGGTCCGGGGACGCGAGCGTCGACTGGGTGCGCACGACGGCCGATCGCAGGCGTGCCGTCGCCGAGGTACGGTTCGCCAAACCGCGCGGCGCTGCGTTCCGGGCGCGCTACTACGTGAATGCCGACGCGACGCGCACCAGTGTCTACGTGATCGAGGCGCCCGCCTCCGACTTCGCACGGATGCAGCCGACGCTGCTGACGGTGCTGGGCAACGTCACACTGCTGAACCAGGCCTCGCTCGAGCAGGCCCGCGCCCGGATCCAGGCCACCAGCGGCGCACCGGCACCCGCCGCGGCCCCCCCAATGTCGCAGCGTCGGCTGCCCGACGGATCGGCGTCGATGCTCGTGCCCGAAGGCTGGGCACTGCAGGGCGGCAAGGGATCGGTGCTCAGCACGAGCCCCGCCACCGACTCGGGGTTCTCGTTCGCCAGCGCCGAGTTCTGGGCGCAGTCGCGGCTGCCCTACTTCGACGGCAGCGCGATTCCCGCGGCGCGCCGGCACCCCTACGTCAGGCCCATCGATGCGCTGACCGCGGCGATGCGCCAGGTCGGGTCGAGCGACTTCGTCGTCGAGCGACGCTGGCAGGACGCGGCCCGGGCACGCGAGGCGTCGGCTGCGCTGAACCGGACGGTCGAGATGGAGGGCGCGGTCCTGCGCTACCGGACCGCGCGCGGCGTGGCCACGCGCGCGTTCTTCGAGGCCTTCACGCTGGCGCCGCTGCCCTCGGGTCAGTGGATGGTGGTCTTCTGGGGCGTGTGGGCTCCGGCCGACCGATTCGAGCAGCAGTTGCCCACGCTGGCGAAGATGGCGGGCAGCTTCAGCATCAACGACGCGTGGGCCGCCAACTACGTGCAGCAGGGGCTGGCGCGGCTGCGCGAGCAGATGCAGCGCACACAGGCGGCCATGCGCGACACCGCCGCGACGGTGCGGGAAAGCAGCATGGCGGCTTTCCAGGAGCGCATGCGCAGCGGCGACTACATCGACTACAAGCGCACCAGCACGATCCGCGGCGAACAGGAGTGGCTGTCGGAAGTCGAGGGCGGCGTGCTGTACAAGTCCGACCGCTGGGGCCTGAGCCGCGAAGGCGAGCGCGTGGCCGAAGGACAGCCGTTCAACTACTACAACTACCAGGGCGACAACCCGCGCTACGCCGAGCGCATGACCCCGGTCGACGCGACGCGCGAAGTCTACGAGCGGGTCTACCGGCCCTGAGCCGACTTTCGAGCACGGCGCCGGGCCGCGGCGCCGCGGGCCTGACGCGCGGCTAGAGCAGAGGCCCCAGGCGCTGCTCGCCGCGCTCGTAGACGACGTGTGCGCGACCGACCAGCATCGGATCGATCGAGCCAATGCCGTCGGAGTCCTTGCTGGTGTACGGCACCTTGTGAAGTACGTAGCGCATCGCATTGAGTCGCGCGCGCTTCTTGCAGTCGCTCTTGATCACCGTCCACGGCGAGTCGGCGGTGTCGGTGTGAAAGAACATTGCCTCCTTGGCCTTCGTGTACTCGTCCCACTTGTCCAGCGACGCCATGTCGACCGGGCTCAGCTTCCACTGCTTGAGCGGGTGGGCCTCACGCTCCTTGAAGCGCCGCCGCTGCTCCTTCTGGCTGACCGAGAACCAGAACTTGATCAGGTGCAGGCCGCTGCGCACCAGGTGCCGCTCGAACTCCGGCGCCTGGCGCATGAACTCGTCGTATTCGGCGTCGGTGCAGAAGCCCATCACCCGTTCGACGCCGGCACGGTTGTACCACGACCGGTCGCACATCACGATCTCGCCGCGCGTAGGAAGGTGCTCGACGTAACGCTGGAAGTACCACTGTCCGCGCTCGTTCTCCGTGGGCTTTTCGAGCGCCATCACGCGTGCGCCGCGCGGGTTCAGGTGCTCCATGAAGCGCTTGATGGTGCCGCCCTT
>CAYGZN010000279.1:0-4713 GCA_964354355.1 uncultured Burkholderiaceae bacterium
CGCCGCGCCCGACCAGCAGTGGGAATTCCCGTACGGCCTGACCACCGTCAACGGCTATGCGATGTGCGCGCAGCGGCACATGCACCAGTACGGCACCACCAGCGAGCAGCTTGCGTGGATCAAGGTCGCCGCCTCGGCCCACGCGCAGCACAACCCCCACGCGATGCTGCGCGACGTGGTCACGGTGGCCGATGTGACCGGATCGCCGATGGTCGCCGACCCGCTGCACCGGCTCGACTGCTGCGTGGTCAGCGACGGGGGCGGCGCGCTGGTCGTGGCCCGGCCCGAGATCGCGCGCTCGCTGAACCGCCCCGTGGTCAGCGTGATCGGCACGGGCGAGGCGGTCCGCTACACGCACGGCCCGCAGATCGACCTGACGGTCACCGCCGGCGCGTTGTCCGGGCCGGCCGCCTTCGCCGAAGCCGGCGTGACACCCGCGGACATCCGGTACGCATCGGTCTACGACAGCTTCACGATCACCGTGCTGCTGCAGCTCGAGGACCTCGGGTTCTGCCGAAAGGGCGAGGGCGGTCGCTTCGTCGCGGACGGCAACCTGATCTCGGGCGTAGGCAGGCTGCCGTTCAACACCGACGGCGGCGGCTTGTGCAACAATCACCCCGCCAACCGCGGCGGCATCACCAAGGTCATCGAGGCGGTGCGCCAGCTTCGCGGCGAAGCCCATCCGTCGGTCCAGGTCAGGGACTGCGGCTTGGCGCTGGCCACTGGCATCGGCGGCAACCTGGCTGCGCGCCACGCCAGCGCGACCGTGATCCTGGAGCGTGAGTGACGAGCATGTCGACGAAGCAGCGCGTGGTTCCCTCGCCGATCGCAAGTCCCGAGACCGAGCCGTTCTGGGCGGCCGCACGAGAGGGTCGCTTCCTGGTCAAGTGGTGCACCGACTGCGGTCGCGCGCACTGGTATCCGCGGGCGATCTGCCCGCACTGCCAGAGCGGCGCCACCGAGTGGCGGCCCGCCAGCGGGCGGGGCACGATCTATTCGTTCAGCCCGATGCGCCGCGCCGACCCACCCTACACGCTGGCCTACGTGACGCTCGCCGAAGGCCCGACGATGCTGACCAACATCGTTGCAGCAGACCCCGACGCGCTGGCCATCGGCCAGGCGGTGACGCTCGAGATGGTCCCGAGCGAGGACGGCACGCCGGTGCCGATGTTCAGGCCGGCCTGAGCCGCACAACCGACTTCAACCAAGGACACCTCATGAGCAACAGGCACTGGGTCGCCAGCTACGGCAGCACCCCCCGCGAGATCGACCCCGACCGGTATCGCTGCGTGACCGACATGATGGACGAAGCGATGAAGCGGTTCGCCGATCGACCGGCGTTCAGGTGCGCGGGCCAGACGCTGACCTATGCCGACGTCGACCGCCTGTCGCGAGACTTCGCCGCATTCCTGCAGGGCCGCCTTGGCGTGAAGAAGGGCGATCGCATCGCCGTGATGACGCCGAACCTGCTGGCCTTTCCGATCGCGTTCCTGGGCATCATCCGCGCCGGCGCCGCGCAGGCCAACGTCAACCCGTTGTACACGCCGCGCGAGCTCGAGCACCAGCTCAACGACGCGGGCGTCGAGACGATCGTCGTGTTCAGCGGGGTGTCGGCGACGGTCGCCGAAGTAATGGCCCGGACGAAGCTCAAGACGGTCGTGACGTGCGGCGTCGGCGACGGCAGCGGCGTGCAGCTGCCCAGCCCGCCGGTGGATCCGCGGCTCGCCGGCGCGATCCCGTTGGCCGACGCGCTCGCGCAGGGCGCCGGGCTGCCGTTCACGCCCGTCGCCACCCTCGGCGACGACCTGCTGTTCCTGCAGTACACCGGCGGCACCACCGGGCTGTCCAAGGGTGCGGCGCTGTCGCACCGCAACCTGGTGGCCAATGCCGAGCAGTTCAAGGCGTTCATGCCGGAGGGATTGCGCGCGGGGCAGGAGGTGATCGTCACGGCCATCCCCCTGTATCACATCTTCGCGCTGATGGTGAACTTCATCACCTACTTCTCGGTCGGCGCCGACAACTGGCTGGTGCCGAACCCGCGTGATTTCGACAGCTTCATCGACACGATGAAGAAGGCCCGCCCCAGCGTGTTCATGGGCGTCAACACGCTGTACGCGGGGCTCGTTGCACACCCGCGCAGCCGCGAGGTCGACTGGTCCAACCTGCGGCTGGCGGGCGGCGGCGGCGCAGCGATCGTCCCCGCCGTGTCCGAGAAGTGGCAGGCGATGACGGGGACCTTCATCCGTGAGGGCTACGGCCTGTCGGAGACCTCGCCGGTGGTCAGCTTCAACCCCGAGTCGGTGCAGTCCTTCACGGCGACCACCGGGCTGCCGATGCCTTCGACCGACATCAAACTGCTCGACGACCAGGACCGCGAGGTCGGCATCGGCGAGTCCGGCGAGATCTGCGTGAAGGGTCCGCAGGTGATGAAGGGCTACTGGCGCAATCCCGAGGCGACCGCAGCGGCGTTCACCCCGGACGGCTACTTCCGCACGGGCGACATCGGCACGTTCGACGACAAGGGCTTCCTGAAGATCGTCGATCGCAAGAAGGACATGGTCATCGTCTCTGGCTTCAACGTCTACCCGAACGAGATCGAGGCGGTCGCGACCGGCTGCCCCGGCGTGCTCGAGTGCGCCTGCGTCGGTGCGCCGGACGAAAAGACCGGCGAAGCCGTCAAGCTGTTCGTCGTCAAGGCGCCGGGCGCGTCGCTCACCGAGGCCGACCTGATCGCGTTCTGCCGCAAGGAGCTGACGGCGTACAAGATTCCGAAGCTGATCCGCTTCGTCGACGCGCTGCCCAAGTCGGGCGTCGGCAAGATCCTGCGCCGGGAGCTGCGCGACCTGCGTTGAGCCTGCGCCGGGCTGCAACCGGCCCAGGACGTACTATTCGATTCGCGCCGTGTTGGGCCGGGCCGATTGCGCCGGCCGCCGCGACGCGGTGACTTCTACCGTTACTCGAGGACTGACCCGTGATTCCGACTTCTTTCCGAACCCTGCCGGCCGTCGCGGCCGCCTTGCTGGCCCTGGGCGCCTGCACCCAGAAGGTGGACGCACCGCCCGCCGCCCCCGTCACCAACGAGGCCGCAGCACCCGCGGGCGCCACCGTGGCCACCGTCAACGGCAGGCCGATCACCGCCACACGGGTCGATGCAATCGTCCGGCAGGGCGCCAGTTCCGGCCGTCCGGACACGCCCGAATCCCGGATGAGCATCGTCGACGGCCTGGCCACGCAGATGGTGGTGGCCGAGGAGGCGGTCAGGAAGGGCCTGGACAAGGCGCCGGAGGTCGTCGAGCAGATCGAGGGCATCCGCCAGTCCGTTCTGGCCAACGCCTATGTGCAGGACTTCATCAAGAACAACCCGGTCGGTGACGAGGCGCTGAAGGCCGAGTACGAGCGGATCAAGGCCACCGTCACCGGCACGGAATACAAGGCGCGGCACATCCTGGTGCAGAAGGAGGCCGAGGCCCGCGACATCATCGGCAAGCTGCGCAAGGATCCCGGTTCGTTCGGGAAACTGGCGATGGAGAAGTCGATCGATCCCGGCTCCAAGGCCCGGGGTGGGGACTTGGGCTGGTTCGACACGAGCCTGATGGTGCCCGAGTTCGGAGCGGCCGTCTCCAAGCTGGAGAAGGGCAAGTTCTCGCAGGAACCGGTCAAGACCCAGTTCGGCTACCACGTGATCGTGCTCGACGACTCCAGGCCGATCGAGGCGCCGCCGTTCGAGGAGGTCAAGCCCAATCTGGCGCAGCAGGTCCAGCAACAGAACCTGAAGAAGCAGGTGGACGACCTCAAGGCCAAGGCCAAGATCGAGATCGTGGGCGCATCGGGCGCCGCGGCGTCCGGAGCCGGTGCGGCGCCGGCGACCAAGTGAGCGGGGCCCCAGACCGGCGGGGCGCCGGGCCGCCACGGGCGGTCCGCGGACACCCGTCCGTCATTTGACATAATACAAATTATACGCAATCGGATCGAGGAGGCCGGATGGACATCCCGAAGCTGTTTTCACTCGAGGGGCGCACGGCGCTCGTGACCGGCGGCTCGCGCGGCATCGGTCGCATGATCGCCACCGGGTTTCTCGCCCAGGGCGCGCGCGTGTACATCTCGGCACGCAAGGCCGAGGCGTGCGAACGCACCGCGCGCGAACTGTCGGCGCACGGACACTGCGTCGCGCTGCCCGCCGACGTCGCCACGGTGGCTGGCGCCAGGGGGCTCGCGGCCGCTTACGCAGCCCGCGAGGGGTCGCTCGACATCCTGGTCAACAACGCCGGCGCCGCCTGGGGCGCCCCGTTCGACGAGTTTCCCGAGTCCGGTTGGGACAAGGTGGTCGACCTGAACCTCAAGGCGCCCTTCTTCCTGACGCAGGCGCTTGCGCCGCTGCTGCGCGTGGCGGCGAAGCAGCGTGCCGCCAAGGTGATCCACATCGCGTCGATCGACGGGGTTTCGGTCAACCCGATGGAGACGTACTCCTACGCGGCCAGCAAGGCCGGCCTGATGCACCTGACCCGGCGGATGGCCCTGCGCCTGATCGACGACGGAATCGTGGTCAATGCGATCGCGCCGGGCGCCTTCGCATCCGACATGAATCGGGACGCGCGCGACCACGGCGACGTGGTGGCGAAGCGGATTCCCGCACGGCGAATCGGCCGCGACGAGGATATGGCGGCTGCTGCCGTCTACCTGGCCTCAGCGGCCGGCGACTACGTGGTCGGGCAC
>CAYGZN010000280.1:0-4710 GCA_964354355.1 uncultured Burkholderiaceae bacterium
CAACCGCTCGGCGATCGCATGGGCCAGCGCCAGTCCGTCGAAGGTCGACGTGCCGCGGCCGATCTCGTCCATCAGCACCAGCGACTGCGGGCCCGCCGCCGCCAGGATCGTCGCGGCCTCGGTCATCTCCACCATGAACGTCGAGCGCCCGCCGGTGAGGTCGTCGGATGCGCCGATGCGCGTGAAGATCCGGTCGATCGGGCCCAGTTCGCACGAGTCGGCCGGGACGTAGCTGCCGCAGTAGGCGAGCAGTGCCAGCAGCGCGACCTGGCGCATGTAGGTGGACTTGCCGCCCATGTTGGGGCCGGTGATCAGCAGCAGGCGCCGCTCCGGTGACAGCAGGCAGTCGTTGGCCACGAAGCGCTCGACGCTGGCCTCGACGACCGGGTGCCGCCCGGCACGGATCGCGATGCCCGGCAGCCCTCGGAACACCGGCCGCACCCATCCCGACTCGGCGGCGACTTCGCCGAACGCCACCAGAACGTCGATCTCCGCGACCGCGCGGCCGATCGACTGCAGCGCCGGCACGAACGGCGCAAGCGCGCCCAGCAGCGCGTCGTACAACTCCCTTTCGCGCGCCAGCGCGCGCTCGCGCGCCGACAGCGCCTTGTCCTCGAAGGTCTTGAGCTCGGGTGTGATGTAGCGCTCGGCGTTCTTCAGCGTCTGGCGGCGACGGTACTCGGTCGGCACCTTGTCGGACTGCCCGTGCGTGACCTCGATGTAGAAGCCATGCACGCTGTTGAAGCCCACCCGCAGGTTGGGTATCCCCGAGCGAATGCGCTCGTCGCGCTCGAAATCGGCCAGGAACGCGTCGCAGTTCTGGTCGATCGCCTGCAGTTCGTCCAGGGTCGCGTCGTGCCCGGCGCGGATCACGCCGCCGTCGCGCACCAGCGCGGCGGGATCGTCGCGCAGCGTGTCGGCCAGCAGCGCGCGCAGCGTCGGGTCTGTCTGCCAGGCCTGCCGGTAGGGGCCCAGCAGGTCGACGGCGGCGCGGTCGGCTCCCGCATCGTCGTCGCCGCGCAAAGGGGCTTCGACGCCGTGGGCGGTGGCAAGGTCCGCCAGCTGCCCGGACAGCGCATCGAGCGCATCGAGCGCGTCGCGCAGCGCGACCAGCTCGCGTGGGCGGATCGTGGCCAGCGCGATGCGCGTCGCGATCCGCTCGAAGTCCACGCAGCGCCCCAGTCCGGCACGAAGCGCCGATCGTGCCGGCTGCAGCAGACCGACCAGTCGGTGGCGGCGCGCCGCTTCCGTCTGGCTGCGCACGGGCTGCTGCAGCCAGCGGCGCAGCAGCCGCGTTCCCGGTGCGCTCGCACAGCGGTCGAGCCGCGTCAGCAGCGTCGGCGAGGTGTCCCCGCGCAGCGGCTCCACCACCTCGAGGTTGCGCCGCGCGACCGGGTCCAGCACGACGAAGTCCTCGCCGTGGTGCACGCGCAGCGCTTGCAGGTGATTCGGGGCGCGGCCTTGCGTGCGCGTCACGTACTCCAGCAGCGCGCCGGCCGCTCCCAACGCGGACGGCAAGCCCTGTGCGTCGGATCCGGCCAGCGACGCGAGCTGCATCAGCTCGGTGATCCGTCGTTGCCCGCGCTCGGCATCGAACTGCCAGGCGGGTGCCCAGGCGATCGGTGCGCCGGGCACGTGGCGCGCGAGCGCTTCGAGTGCCGACGCCGGGATGCGCGACGCGCGCGGGCCCGGATCCGGCTGCCGCCAGCCTTCGGGCAGCAGCACCTCGGCCGGTCGCAGCCGGTCCAGCTCGGCCCCGAGCTGTTCGGCTGCGACGTGCGCCAGCCAGCACTCGCCGCTGGCCACGACCATCCAGGCGAGCGCCAGTCGGCGATCCGCGGTGGCATCGATCGCCAGCAGCAGGCGGTCCTCGCGCTCGGGCAGCAGCGACGCGTCGGTCAGCGTGCCGGGCGTGACCACGCGCACGACCTGGCGCTCGACCGGCCCCTTGCTCGTGGCCGGGTCGCCGATCTGCTCGCAGATCGCCACCGACTCGCCCAGTCGCACCAGTCGTCCCAGGTACTGCTCGACGGCGTGCACGGGCACGCCCGCCATGCGCACCGGCTCGCCGTTGGACACGCCGCGGCGCGTCAGCGTGATGCCCAGCAGCCGGGCCGCCTTGTCGGCGTCCTCGTAGAAGAGCTCGTAGAAGTCCCCCATCCGGTAGAACAGCAGCACCAGCGGATGCTGCGCCTTGATGCGCAGGTACTGCTGCATCATCGGGGTGTGGCCGGAGAGATCCGTGACGCGCCCGAGCGGTCCCCGCCCCGTGCTTGCGTCGCAGGTTGCCTCGGCGTGCACCCCTTGCGGCGTCGGCCCGGTGCTGGCGGATTCGTCAGAAGTGCTCATCAGGCGCTATTCTGCGTCAGAACGGGATGGATCCCGTCTGCCACTCTAAGGACTCGGATGCGTGCACCCTCGTCTTGCACTCTCCACGCGCAGCCGCTGCACCCGGGAGACTGTCTCATGCGCGGCACGCCGCCCGGCGTGCCGGCCGTCGTCTCAGGCACGGACCCGTGAAGATCCTGCGTTCGGACCTGCAGCACTGCCACGAGTCGTGCGGGGCGGTCGTCGTCATCGACGTGCTGCGCTCGTTCACCACTGCGGCCTATGCGCTGGCGCGCGGGGCCAGCGAGGTGGTCGCGGCGGAGTCCATCGAAGCCGCTTACGCACTGCGCGAACGTGACCCCGGTGCTCTGGCGATCGGCGCCTTCGGTGGCGGCGCGCCTGCGCCCGGGTTCGACATGGGCAATTCCCCGTCGCGGGTCGCCGCGCTCGACCTGACCGGACGCCGGGTGATCCAGTACACCGCAGGCGGCACGCGCGGACTGTTCGCGTGCGATCGCGCCGGCGTGCTGCTGGCGGGCAGCCTGGTCTGCGCAGGTGCCACCGCCGCCTTGCTCCGTGGGATCGCGCCCGCGTTGGTCACGCTGGTGGTCACGGGCACCTGGTCGGACCGCGACGGGGACGAGGACCACGCCTGCGCGGACCTGATCGAGGCCCTGCTGGTCGGCGAGGATCCGCCACGCGCGCCATACGCTGCGCGGGTGCGCGACTCCGACTTCGGCCGTCGCTTCAGTGCCGGCACCGATCCCCATCTGCCGGTCGCCGACCTCGACTGCTGCGCCGCTGTCGACCGCTTCGACTTCGCGCTGCCGATCCGCCGCGCACAGGGCGGCCTGTCGATCTGCGGCCTGCGCGGTTCGGGTGGCCGTAACGGGGTCCGGGTCGAGTTGGGGGCAGGGGTCGTGCACCGGAACGTCGGGTCGAAGGCTCGAGCAATCGGGGGATCGGGCGTCGACCCGATGTAGGTGGCACCGGTCAGAACGTGAAGCGCTTTCCCACCGAAAGGGGTACGAGGCGGCTGTCGCCGAAGGCGTTGGCGAGTGCCGTCATGGCGCGCCAGCCGGTGCAGTGGCCAGCGGCGATGGTTGCGAGGTCGAATGCCTGCAATGCCGCGACCGTCTCGGGAATGATCGCCTCGTTCGCCCCCGCGAGATGAAGCCCACCGACGACGGCATGCAGCGGCACGCCGGGGAAGCAGGCGCGTGCGTGGGTGAGCACGTTCACGACGCCCGCGTGTGAGCATGCGGTGAAGACGATCAGGCCCTTGCCCGCGACGTGCACGGCGAGGAACCGCTCGTCGTGCATCACTTCGTCCAATTCCCAGTCCGTGCCGTCGAGCGTCCGGCGGTGCTGCCCGGGAAGCCCCCTTTCGAACCGCGTCACGCGTGGGACCTCACCGCTGACGTAGACGGTATCGGCGGCGACCCGTTGAGGCTCCGTGGTGATGACCACGCGCCCGCCGTGCGACGTCAGAGCGTCTGCGCTGGGGACGTCCTCCATCAGCCGCATGGTGCCGTCGGGCAGTTTCGACGCGCGCGTGCGGAACATGTCGGGGTGCGTGTAGCAGGGGACGGGTCGCCCGCCGTTGCGGTCGAGGACCATCTGCAGGGCCCGAGGCAACGCGCCGGCGTGATCCCAGTGACCGTGCGATAGCACGATCGCCTCGACCGGCCCGAGGTCGACGCCGAGGCGCGAGACGTTCTGCTCGAAGGTTTGGTCCTCCGGGCCGGTATCGAACAGAACGGTGCGCTGCGTGCCGTCATGCCTGACGGTGACCAGGCACGACAGTCCGTGTGCCGCGCAACACAGGCAGGCGCCGCTGAGGACCCACCTGCCGCGCCGACGCCGCCCGAGTGCCGCCAACTCGGTTTCGACGAAGGAAGGCACGGACGAGAGGTTATCGGTCACGTTGTCGACCAGGATCTGCACCTCGACACTGCTGACCTGCTTGAGGGTATCCATGGGGTCGGACTCCGGTCGATTCCGCTCGACGACGATGCTACGCCTCGAATGACGTCATCGGTAGCGCCGTGCGTGGTCGACGCCGGCAGTCGCGGGCGATGCCGCGTGTCGTCGAAGAAGGGGGCGACCGGCGCCCTGCACGCGACTGCCCGTTCAGGACGACGCGCCGATGGGTGGCGGTGCTGGCCGACGAAGCCGCCGTCGCCTGGCCCCTGGTGTTGCGTGGACAAGCCGGGCGCTCGGGGCGAGAATGATAAAATAAGCGAGGTTTACTGCTCGAAGCCTTCGTTCGGGCCGTTGAAGGATCACGGAGAAGCCACCCATGAAGCGCCTCGGTCTGTTCGTCCTGCCCTTGGCATTGCTGTGCGCCTGCGCGGCCACGCCGCCTGCCGATGCCGACAC
>CAYGZN010000281.1:0-4699 GCA_964354355.1 uncultured Burkholderiaceae bacterium
CCTCCGGCCTCTACGTCCCGAACGTAGCGCTCTACCAGGCTAAGCTACACCCCGATGGGACCGTTTCGGCGCGACCCGGACTATCGGTCGCGCGCGATCGAGTAAGTCGTCAAGTATAACAAAGCCTCGCGGTGCTCGGAAGCGGGAAGCGCCTGCACGGCCGCGCGCGCCATCTCGGCCTCGGCCTGGGCGCGGCCGCGCGCGTACGCCAGGGCCCCGGTCTGCGCGATGGCCGCCATGATCTCGTCGAAGTGGCTGGTGCGGCCCTGCTCGATCGCTTGGCGCACGAGCTTGCGCTGCTTCGGGCTGCCGTGGTTCATCACGTGGATCAGCGGAAGGGTCGGCTTGCCCTCGCGCAGGTCGTCGCCGACGTTCTTGCCGATGTCCGATGTCACGCCCGAGTAGTCCAGCACGTCGTCGATCAGCTGGAACGCCGTACCGATGTGCCGCCCGTACTCGGTGGCGGCGGCCTCGAGGTCCGCGCTGGCGTCGCACAGGACCGCGCCGATCTGCGCGGCGGCCTCGAACAGCCGGGCGGTCTTGTAGCGGATCACCTGCAGGTAGCGCGACTCGTCGACGTCGGGGTCGTTGCAGTTCATCAGCTGCAGCACCTCGCCCTCGGCGATGACGTTGGTGGCGTCGGCCAGGATCTGCATGACCCGCATCCGGTCGACCTCGACCATCATCTGGAACGCCCGCGAGTACAGGAAGTCGCCGACCAGCACCGACGCGGCGTTGCCGAAGGTGGCATTCGCCGTCTGGCGGCCCCGGCGCAATTCGGACTCGTCGACCACGTCGTCGTGCAGCAGCGTGGCCGTGTGGATGAACTCGACGACCGAAGCCAGCAGCACGTGGTGGCCCGCTGCGACCGCCGGCGGCTCAGGCGAGCGGCCGTGCGCGAGCGCGCGGGCGAACAGAAGCAGCATCACCGGGCGCAGGCGCTTGCCGCCGGCGCCCACGATGTAGTCGGCCACCGTGTTGACCAGCATGACTTCGGAACGCAGTCGTTCGCGGATCACGCGATCCATCTCGGCGAGGTCGTCGACGACGGGGGCGGGCAGGGGCAGTGGGGACACGGCGCGAGGGACGTTCGGGGCGATCGAGGGGGCCGGAGTGCAATGGGCCTGGCACGGGGGCCGAGGGGCCAGTGGCAAAAGCCCAACATTATAGCGGCGTGCCGCGCCAACCGGCTGCGGGTTGACCCGGGCGCCGGGGCTTCCTATAATCAAAGGTTCCCTGCGCACGGTTTTTCCGCGGACAGTCGATCCGGGGGTGGCCCATCCGGGCACGCGCGGGCGTTGGTCCGGTCCATTCAGAGGTTTCCACATGTACGCGGTCATAAAAACCGGCGGCAAGCAGTACAAGGTCTGCCCCGGCGAAAAACTCAAGGTAGAACAGTTACCTGCGGACGTCGGAAGCGAGATCGTCATCGACCAGGTGCTGGCGGTGGGCAGCGGCGAGCAGTTCTCGGTCGGCGCCCCGCTGGTGACGGGGGCGACGGTGTCGGCGAAGGTCGTTTCGCACGGGCGTGGCGACAAGATCCGCATCTTCAAGATGCGCCGGCGCAAGCACTACCAGAAGCACCAGGGCCATCGGCAGAACTACACCGAGCTGTTCATCGCCCGGATCGCGTCGGCGCTGGGCACCGAGTCGGCGGAAATGCCGGCGGTGCAGGTCAGGGACGATCTGGAGAAGATCGAAGGGATCGGCCCCCAGATCAACCAGCTGCTGGCCAAGGCGGGCATCACGACCTTCGCGCAGCTGGCCGCAACGCCCGCCGAGCGCATCAAGGAACTGCTCGACGCCGCCGGGCCCCGCTTCCAGATCCACGACCCCACCACGTGGGCCGAGCAGGCGGCGCTGGCCGCCCGGGGCGACTGGGACGCATTCAAGAAGCTGACCGACGAGCTGATCGCCGGCAAGCGCAAGTAGCCACAGGCCGGGCAAGGAGCACATCGACATGGCACAGAAAAAGGGCGGCGGCTCGACGCGCAACGGCCGCGATTCCGAGGCCAAGCGGCTCGGCGTCAAGGTGTTCGGCAGCCAGGCCGTGCCGGCGGGCTCGATCATCGTGCGCCAGCGCGGCACGCGCTTTCATCCCGGCGTGAACGTCGGCATCGGCAAGGACCACACGCTGTTCGCACTGGTCGACGGTCAGGTGCGCTTCGCGGTCAAGGGGCCGCAGCGGCGTCACACCGTGAGCGTGGACCCGGTGCAGTGAGGGCCTGACCGGCCCGTCCAGCAGGAAGCCCCGCTCGCCGGGGCTTCGTTTTTTTCCGCCATGAAATTCGTAGACGAAGCGCGCATCGAAGTGTCCGCCGGCAACGGCGGCAATGGTGCCGTGTCGTTCCGGCGCGAGAAGTACATCCCCAAGGGCGGGCCCGACGGCGGCGACGGCGGCCGCGGGGGATCGGTCCGCGCCGTCGCCGACCTGAACATCAACACGCTGATCGACTACCGGTACGCGCGCCAGCACCGGGCCCGCAGCGGCGAGCGCGGACGTGGCGCCGACCAGTACGGCAAGGCAGGCGAGGACATCGTGCTGCGCATGCCCGTCGGCACGCAGATCTTCGACGAGGACACCGGTGCGCTGCTGGCCGACTTGATCGCGCACGGCCAGACGGTCGTGCTCGCGCAGGGTGGCCAGGGCGGCCTGGGCAACCTGCACTTCAAGTCGAGCACCAACCGCGCGCCGCGCCAGTCGACGCCGGGCGGCGAGGGCGAGGCGAGGCGCCTGCGCCTGGAGCTCAAGGTGCTGGCCGACGTCGGCCTGCTGGGCATGCCCAATGCCGGCAAGTCGACCTTCATTGCGCAGGTCTCCAACGCACGCCCGAAGATCGCCGACTATCCGTTCACCACGCTGCACCCGAACCTGGGCGTGGTGCGCGTCGCCGACGAGAAGAGCTTCGTGATCGCCGACGTGCCGGGTCTGATCGAAGGCGCCGCCGAAGGCGCGGGCCTGGGGTTGCAGTTCCTGCGGCACCTGCAGCGCACCCGTGTGCTGCTTCACCTGGTCGACCTGTCGCCCTTCGACGACACGCGGGACGCGGTGGCCGACGCGCGCGCGATCGTGAAGGAACTGCGCAAGTACGACCCGGCGCTGTACGAGAAGCCGCGCTGGCTGGTGCTCAACAAGCTGGACACGCTCGAGGGTGCGCCCGGCCAGAAAGGCTCGCCGCGGCACCAGGCGGTCGCCGCGTTCAAGCGGCGCTACCGGTGGAACGGGCCGACGTTCGAGATCTCGGCGCTGACCGGCGAGGGCTGTCGCGAGCTGTGCCAGGCCATCTGGGCGCACCTGGACCGCCACCGCGAGCAGCCGGCCGAGGTGCTGGAACGCGACGTTCGGTTCGAGCCGGACGCGCGCGTCGCCCCGCCCGCGCGCATCGCCCCGCCCGTGCCGGACGCCTGAGATGGCCGGCCCCGGCACCATTCCCGGCGCACAGCGCATCGTCGTCAAGGTGGGCTCGTCGCTCGTGACCAACGAGGGCCGGGGCCTGGACGACGCGGCGATCTCGGTCTGGGGCGCGCAGATCGCCCGGCTGCGCGCGATGGGCAAGGAAGTCGCGATGGTCTCGTCGGGCGCGATCGCCGAGGGCATGAAGCGGCTCGGCTGGCAGCGACGCCCGCACGAGATGCACGAGCTGCAGGCGGCGGCCGCCGTCGGGCAGATGGGTCTGGCCCAGGTCTACGAGTCGTGCTTCCGCCAGCACGGCCTGCAGACCGCGCAGGTGCTGCTGACGCACGAGGACATGGCCGACCGCAAGCGGTACCTGAATGCGCGCTCCACGCTGCTGACGCTGCTGCGGCTCGGCGTGGTGCCGATCATCAACGAGAACGACACCGTCGTCACCGACGAGATCAAGGTCGGCGACAACGACACGCTGGGCGCGCTGGTGGCGAACCTGATCGACGCCGATGCGCTGGTGATCCTGACCGACCAGCACGGGCTGTACACGGCCGACCCGCGCAAGGACCCGTCCGCGACGCTGCTGGGGCGCGTGCGTGCGGGCGATGCCGCGCTCGAGTCGATCGCCGGCGGCGCGGGCAGCGCGATCGGGCGCGGCGGCATGATCACCAAGGTGCTTGCGGCCCGGCGCGCGGCGACCGGCGGCGCCTCGACGATCGTGTGCTCGGGGCGCGAGCCGGACGTGCTGGTGCGCCTGGCCGGCGGCGAGGCGATCGGCACCGAATTCGTGGCCGAGATGCCGCGGCTGGCAGCGCGCAAGCAGTGGCTGGCCGACCACCTGCAGCTGCGCGGCGCCGTCAAGCTCGACGCGGGTGCGGCCCGCGCGCTGCAGCGCGACGGCAAGAGCCTGCTGGCGATCGGCGTGGTCGAGGTCACCGGCGACTTCGAGCGCGGCGAGGCGGTCGCCGTCCTCGGTCCCGACGGGGTCGAGCTCGCGCGCGGCCTGATCAACTACGCCAGCTCGGACAGCCGGCGCATCATGCGTCGCCCGTCGTCCGAGATCGAATCGATCCTCGGCTTCGTCGAGGAGCCCGAGCTGATCCATCGGGACAACCTGGTGCTGCGCTGATGGCGCGGGCTCTGCGCGCCCAGCGTCGCCCGCGCGGCGCCGCCAAAGTCGTACTATTCGGGGATGAACGACTGGATGCGAACTGACGGTGCGGGAGGCACGCGATGCACGAAACGATCAGGCTCTGGCACCACGAGCACGTCAACTTCAGCCGCCTGCTGTCC
>CAYGZN010000282.1:0-4683 GCA_964354355.1 uncultured Burkholderiaceae bacterium
GCGAACGCCAGGTACGGATTGGCGGTCGGGTCCGGGAAGCGGACCTCGATGCGGCGCCCCTTCGGGTTGCTGACGTACGGGATCCGGATCGACGCCGAGCGGTTGCGTGCCGAGTAGGCCAGCTTGACCGGTGCCTCGAACCCGGGAACCAGGCGCTTGTACGAGTTGGTGCCGGGATTGGTGATCGCGTTGAGCGCGCGGGCGTGCTTGATGATGCCGCCGATGTAGTACAGCGCGAAGTCCGACAGGCCCGCGTACTTGTCGCCGGCGAACAGGTTGTGCCCGTCCTTCCAGACCGACTGGTGGCAGTGCATGCCCGAACCGTTGTCGCCCACGACCGGCTTGGGCATGAAGGTGGCGGTCTTGCCGTAGCTGTGCGCGACGTTGAGCACCACGTACTTCAGGATCTGCAGCCAGTCGGCGCGCTGCACCAGCGTGCTGAACTTGGTGCCGATCTCGCACTGGCCGGGGGCCGCCACCTCGTGGTGATGAACCTCGACCGGCACGCCCATCTGCTCGAGGATCAGGCACATCTCCGAGCGCATGTCCTGGAAGGAATCGACCGGCGGCACCGGGAAATAGCCGCCCTTGACGGCCGGGCGGTGCGCCAGGTTGCCGCCCTCGAACTCGCGGCCGGTCGACCACGGCGCCTCTTCGGAGTTGATCTTCACGAAGCAGCCCGACATGTCGACGTTCCACGTCACCGAGTCGAAGATGAAGAACTCGGGCTCGGGCCCGAAGTAGGCCGTGTCGCCCACGCCGGTGGATTTCAGGTAGGCCTCGGCGCGCTTGGCGAGCGAGCGCGGGTCGCGATCGTAGCCCTTGCCGTCGGACGGCTCGACGACGTCGCAGGTCAGGATCAGCGTGGGTTCCTCGCGGAACGGATCCAGGTTGGCGGTGCCCGCGTCGGGCATCAGCAGCATGTCGGAAGCCTCGATGCCCTTCCAGCCCGCGATCGACGAGCCGTCGAACGCGTGGCCCGAGACGAACTTGTCCTCGTCGAAGTGCGAGATCGGCACGGTGACGTGCTGCTCCTTGCCGCGGGTATCGGTGAAGCGGAAATCAACGAACTTGACTTCGTTGTCCGCTATCTTCTTCATGACGTCCTTGGCCGAGGCTGCCATCGGTGCTTTCTCCTGGAAGTGGGTGCGAGGATCAGGTCGCGGGAATCGAAAGACGCGAGATTGTGGGAGTTTTCACTCAGCCCAGCAAGTTAGCAGGATCCGTGCCACGAATTCGGGCTGGGCCGCCCCCGGGCACCCCCGGTCGGCGCTTGGCCGCGCCGCTGCAGTCCCCCACGACGACCCCGCGCACGCACCGTCCGCACCATTGCGGTGCGCGCCAATGCGGTGCGCGACGTCATGATTCGCACCATTCTAGCGCATTGACCGCAGCCCTGGTGGAACCCGCCTATTGCGGCAGCGTGTAGCCGGCGAACTGCTCGCGCAGCCTGGCCTTCCAGAACTTTCCGGTCGACGTGCGCGGCACCGCGTCGATGAACTCGATCGCGTCGGGCAGCTGCCATTTCGCGAAGCGGGGCGCGAGAAAGGCGACCAGTTCGTCGGCGGTCACCGACGCGCCGGGCTTGCGAACGACGCACGCCAGCGGCCGCTCGGTCCAGCGCGGGTGCGCAATCGCGATGACCGCCGCCTCGGCGACCGCCGGGTGCGCCATCAGCGCGTTCTCCAGGTCGACCGAACTGATCCACTCGCCGCCCGACTTGATCAGGTCCTTGGTGCGATCGGCGATCCGGATGTAGCCGTGTGCGTCGATGGCGGCCACGTCGCCGGTGCGCAGCCACCCGTCGTGGGTGAACTTCTCGGGATCGCGCGCCACGCCGTGGTACGAGCCGGTGATGTAGGGCCCCCGCACCTGCAGCTCGCCGACCTCGTGCCCGTCCCAGGCGCACTCGCCGGCTTCGCCCACGATGCGCACCTGCACCAGCGGCACCGGCACGCCGGCCATGGCCCGGCGCGAGAACCACTCGTCGGGCGACAACCGACCCTCGAGCTCGGGCTTCTCGTAGAACAGCGAGGCCACCGGCGAGGTCTCGGTCATGCCCCAGGCCTGCGCCAGCGTCACACCGTGGTGCGCCAGCGCGCGGATCAGCGACTCGGGGACCGCCGCGCCCCCGACCAGCGTGCGCAGCCCGGCCGGCATCTTCCAGCGCCCCGGGGCCGCCTCGTGTGCCTGGATCAGCGACAGCCAGATCGTCGGCACGCCCAGCGCCAGCGTCGGCGGCTCGGTCTGCATCAGGTCCATCAGGTCGTCGGCGTGCAGGTGCGGGCCCGGCAGGATCAGCCGGGCGCCGACCATCACCGCGATGTAGGGCACCCCCCAGCTGTTGGCGTGGAACATCGGCGTGACCACCAGCACCCGGTCCCGGCCCGACACGGCTGCCGCATCGGGCAGGCACGCGGTCAGCGAGTGCAGCACCGTCGAGCGGTGCGAGTACACGACGCCCTTGGGCCGGCCGGTGGTGCCGGACGTGTAGCACATCGCGATCGGGTCGTTCTCGTCGTGCGGCGCATACTCGAAGTGCGTCGGCGCGGTCGACAGCAGATGCTCGTAGTCGTCGATCGCGGGCTCGCCGTCGTGCGGCTCGCCGGCGCGCGTGACCACCGTCGCGCCGGAGAACGGCACGACGATGACGCGCTCGAAGGTGTGGTGGTGGGCGAACTGCCGGTACAGCGGCAACAGGATGTCGTCGACGATCAGGAACCGGTCCTCGGCGTGGTGGGCGATCCAGCCGATCTCGTCCGGGGCGAGGCGCAGGTTCAGCGTGTGCATCACGCCGCCGGCTGCGGGGATCCCGAAATAGCACTCCAGGTGCGCGTGGTGGTTCCAGCACAGCGTGGCCACCCGGTCGCCGTGACGCAGCCCGAGCTTCTTCAGCGCGGCGGCCAGCGCGCGCGTGCGCCGGTAGTACTCGGCGTACGTGTGCCGGCGCAGCGACTTGTCCGGCAGGCGCGAGACGATCTCGGACTCCGGGAACAGCCGCCCCGCGTGCTCCAGCAGCTGGTTCAGCGACAGCGGCAGCGCCATCATCGTCGTCTTCATGGACCCTCCTCCAGGAACAGCTGTTGCAGGTCGTTCAGGAACCGGCTGCCCAGCGGGGTCGGCCGGATCGTCGCCGGGTCGGGCTCGAGCAGGCCGCGATCGGCCGCGAGCGACAGCTGCCGCGCAATGGACGCCAGCGGCACACCGGTGCGCTCGGCGAACAGCGGTGCCGCGACGCCCTCGTGCAGCCGCAGCGCATTCAACATGAACTCGAACGGCAACTCGCGCGCGTGCAACTCGCGCTGCGACGCCACCGCGTCGCCCGCCAGCGCCGCGTCCATGTAGCGGCGCGGATCGCGGTAGCGGACCTGCCTGACGATCCGGTCGCGGAAGGACAGCTTGCCGTGCGCACCGGCGCCCACGCCCAGGTAATCGCCGAAGGCCCAGTAGTTCAGGTTGTGGCGCGATCGGTGGCCGGGGCGCGCGTAGGCCGACACTTCGTAGTGCGCCAGTCCCGCCTCGGCGGTCCGGGCCTCGATCAGCGCCTGCATGTCGGCCGCCGTGTCCTCGTCGGGCACCACGGGCGGGCGCGCCGCGAACAGCGTGTTGGGCTCGATCGTCAGGTGGTAGTACGACAGGTGCGACGGCGCAAAGGCCAGCGCCTGCTCCAGGTCGAGGCCCAGTGCGCGCAGGTCCTGCCCGGGCAGCCCGTACATCAGATCCAGGTTGAAGCTCGGAAACAGCGCTGCGGCCGCCTCGGCCGCTGCCCTCGCCTGCGCGGCGTCGTGCACCCGCCCCAGCGCGCGCAGCGCCTGCGCGTCGAAGCTCTGGACACCCACCGACAGGCGATTGACCCCTGCCGCCCGCAGGTCGCGGAACTTCGCCTGCTCGAAGGTGCCCGGGTTCGCCTCGAGCGTCACCTCGGCTTCGGGCGCCAGCTTGAAGAGCGCACGGACCTTGGCCAGCAAGGCGTCGATCGACGAGGCCGCGAACAGGCTGGGCGTGCCGCCGCCGACGAACACCGTCTGGATCGTGCGGCCCCAGACCAGCGGCACCGCCGCTTCGAGGTCGGCGCTCAGCGCCTGCAGGTAGCGCGCCTCGGGCAGCGAATCGACCGCGTGCGAGTTGAAGTCGCAGTACGGGCACTTCTTCAGGCACCACGGCAGGTGCACGTACAGCGACAGCGGCGGCAGCGCGGTGAGCGGCGCGCGCCGCGAGACGAGCGTGCTGGCCAGCGTCATGCCGCCAGCCGCGCCTGCGTCAGCCGTGCCAGCAGCGCCGCCAGCGCCTGGCCCCGGTGGCTGATGCGGTTCTTCTCCTGCGGGTCGAGCTCGGCGACGGTCAGGCCGCGCTCGGGCAGCAGGAGATGCGGGTCGTAGCCGAAGCCGCCCGCCCCGCGCGGCGTGGCGATCACGCGGCCGTACCACAGCCCGTCGGCGATCAGCGGCTGCGGGTCCTGCGGGGCGCGCACCAGCACCAGCGCGCAGTAGTAGTACGCCGACCAGTCGGGCAGGCCCTGCAGGTCCGCAACCAGGCGCGCGTTGTTGGCCGCGTCGATCTGCTCGCGGGTCAGGCCGCGCGCGCCGTCGCCCGCATACCGCGCCGACCGGACCCCGGGCGCACCACCCAGCGCGGGCACGCAGATGCCCGAGTCGTCGGCAAGAGCCGACAGGCCGGTGGCCG
>CAYGZN010000283.1:0-4642 GCA_964354355.1 uncultured Burkholderiaceae bacterium
CGGCAATCCCCCCGCGCCGCCCGAGAACTACGCCGCCGAGGTGGCGTATCCGGATCTCGGCCTCAACTGCAACGCATGTCACGTGAACAACTCGTACCAGACCGACTCGGGGCCCGTGGGCTCTGTCGTCTCGAAGCCGGCCGGCATCACCAACCCGCTGCAGTGGCTGGTGATCACGCCCAAGGCGGCCACCTGCACGGCGTGCCATGACTCGAGCAAGGCGATCGGCCACGTGACCAGCTTCGGCGGCGCGTCGTTCGGAAACCTGACCCAGAACGGCGGCCTGCTGACTCAGGAGACCTGTGCCGATTGCCACTCCCGCGGTCAGTTCAAGGGGGTGGACATCGTCCACGGTCTGAAGTAGGCCACGCCGCGACGACGAACAGGGGAGGGCAGACTCTGGCCCTCCCCTTTTTTTTCGCGTACCGATCAACCGCTGGAAGGCGCCGACGCACAGTGCAGACCGTTGCCCACTTTCCCCAACGTCCACGGTGCGCCGCCGGCCCCGCGGCCCAGACGGAGCCCGCTTCCGGGAGAATTCGCATGCGCATCAAGATCGCGCTGGCTGCCATCGGCCTGTGCCTGTACGGGTTGCTGGGACCGGCGCAGGCCGCGGTCGATTCGCAGGCGTCGGCCATCTGCATGGAATGCCACCAGGACGACGACTGGCAGAAGATGAGCAGGACCGCGCACGCGGTCACCGCTGACAATCGCACGCCCACCTGCGTGACCTGCCACGGCGCCAGCGACGCGCATGCCAACCACAAACGGGGCCAGGGCAAGCAGCCCAAGCCCGATCGCCTGTTCCACGCGAAGACGACCCTGCCGGCGACCGAGGCGAGCGCGGTGTGCCAAACCTGCCACGACAAGGACCCGAAGCGCGCGCTGTGGGCAGGCAGCCGCCACCAGACCGAAGACGTGGCGTGCAACGCCTGCCACAAGGTGCACGTCGAGCGCGACAAGGTGCTGGCCCGGCCCACCCAGCCCGAGGTCTGCTACAACTGCCACAAGGAGCAGCGCGTACAGGTCACCCGCCAGTCGCGGCACCCGATCCTCGAAGGCAAGATGGCCTGCTCGGACTGCCACAACGTGCACGGGTCGGTCGGCCCGAAGCTCGTGAAGCGTGACTCGACGAACGACACCTGCTACACCTGCCACGCCGAAAAGCGGGGTCCGTTCGTTCACCCTCACGACCCGGTCCAGCAGGACTGCTCGCACTGCCACAATCCGCACGGCAGCAACATCGTGGGCATGCTGGTGGCCCGGCCGCCGATGCTGTGCCAGCAGTGCCACACGCCGCACGTGGCAGGCGGCGTCGGCGCGCTGGGCGGCCAGCCGGGTGTGTTCCCGCCCGCGGCCCCCGGCCAGAGCACTTCGGCCGTCACCGGGACGTCCAGCGGCAAGAACGTCGTCAACATCTGGCAGGCCCGCAGCTGCACGAACTGCCACACGCAGGTTCACGGCTCGAACAATCCCTCCGCCACGAACCCGACGCCGCAGTACCAGTTCCGCTGAGACCCGGAGCGACATGATGACAACGTTCGATCGTCAAGGCGGATTCAGCCGGACGGTGATGGCCGTGGCATTGCTGGCGGCCCTCGATCCCGCGTTCGCGCAGACCAACGCCGCCAACGCCGCGCCCACGTCTGGACTCGCCGCCGTTCCCTTCACCACACCGTCCACCGGGCAGGGCGTGGAGACCGACGCCTACGTCAGCGCCGGCGCAGCCGGCGTCAGCGGCGACAGCGCCGACCGCGCGATCTTCGGCGAGTACAACGGACTGCGCACGCGCAACGCCTACGGGCTGCTCGACTTCGGCTACAACCGGCGCGACTGGGGGACCGGCACGCTGTTGCAGATCCAGGGCACGAACCTGTTCCTGGAGACCCGCGAGCTGAGCCTGATGTGGAAACGGCAGGGCGACTGGAAGGCCTGGGCGGGCTACGACGAGCTGGTCCGCTACAACCCGTACACCGTGAACACGGGCCTGATCGGAGCCGGCACCACGGCGCCACAGGTGGTGCGCTTGGCCGGCGGGCCCGGCACCGGGTCCGACTACGACCTCAAGACCACGCGCAAGGGTCTGGGCGCCGCGTTCGCGAAGTCGCTGTCGTCCTCGTTCGCGTTCGAGGCGAGCGTGCGCAGCGAGGACAAGGACGGCTCGAACATGTACGGCCGCGGGATGTCCTGCCCGTCGCCGACCGCGCCCGGTTGCGCAGCCCCCAGCGGCGCCAGTGCCGGCTCGGCGATCCTGCTGCTGCCCGAGCCGATCAACTCCAACCACACCCAGGTCAATGCCCGCCTGAGCTACGCGGGCGAGAAGCTGAACGTCAGCGGTGGGTACTACGGCTCGTTCTACAGCAACGCGAACGGCACGCTGAACCCCAACGTTCCGGGGGTCCTGAACAACCCGATCGGCAACCCGTTGCCGCTGGGCGCGGGCCTGCAGCCCCTGCTCAACCAGCCGATGGCGCTGTCGCCGAACAACCAGGCGCAGTTCCTCGACCTCACCGGGAACTACACGTTCACGCCGACGACCCGCGCCAATTTCAAGCTCGGCTATTCGCAGGCGACCCAGAAGCAGGATTTCGTCGGGGCGGGCCTGACCGGCGCTCCGGCCGGGCTGTCGAACCTCGAAGGAAAGCTGAACACGACGCTGGCCGCCGTCGGCCTGACGTCGCGACCGATTCCGAAACTGTCGCTGCTCGCCGACCTTCGCTACCAGAACACGGACGACCAGACTCCGATCGCGCCGTACAACATCGAGGGAACCTCGATCTGGACGAACAAGCGCCTGCCCTACACCCAGGTACGGGGCAAGCTGCAGGCCATGTACCGCTTCACGAACGAATACACGGGCACGCTGGGCCTGAACTACGAGAGCATCGATCGCGGGGTCTTCACGCCGACCAGCGCAGCGCGCGGCGTCAGCGCGCTGCGCCAGGAAACCACGGAGACCGGCTACAACATCGAACTGCGCCGCAGGATGACCGAGAACTGGAGCGGCGCGATCAGCTGGGTCAGCAGCCAGCGCGACGGCTCGGACTGGCTCAGACCGAACAGCGGCGTCGGGGTCACGACCGTCACCGACCCCAGCACCGGCTTCACGTCGTCGGCGATCTTCATGCCCTCGCTGGCCGACCGTCAGCGCGACAAGCTCAAGCTGCTGGCGTTCTGGGATCCGATGGAGGGACTGTCGCTGCAGTTCTCCGCGGAAGGCGGCCGGGACAAGTTCTCGCTGCCGACCCAATATGCGCTGCAGGACTCGTCGCTGAACAACTTCAGCCTCGACGGAAGCTACGCGCTGACCGAGAAATGGAGCGTGAACGGCTATGCGTCGTGGGGAACGCAGAAGTACAACCAACTGCGCCCTGCCGGCTACGTGATGGCGTTCGACAACACGACCGCCACGTTCGGGATCGGCGTGCTCGGCAAGCCAGCCAGCAACATCGAGGTGGGCGGCGGAATCGCGTTCATCAACGACAACAGCGTCTACGCGCAGACGCTCGACACGAACGCCAGCCCCGCCGACGCGGCACTGCTGGCTGCGACCGGCGGCCTGCCGGACATCCTGTTCCGACGCACCGATGTCCGGCTGTTCGGCAAGTACCTGCTGAACAAGAACGCCACCGTGCGCGCCGACCTGATCTACCAGCGCGCGCTCGTCAACGACTGGGCGTTCGGCTACAACGGCGTGCCGTACACCTACAGCGACAACACAATCGTCACGCAACAGCAGAACCAGAACGTCGTCTACCTGGGTGTGGCGTACATCTACGTCTGGCAGTAGTCGGGCTTCGCGCCGCAATGGTGTCGGCGCGCGTGCAACAGAACGAAACAGGAGTCCGACACGGGTGCCGGTGAAGCGATCCTGCCGACCGGCGCGGCCCCGTCCGCGATGCTTGATCTTTCAATTGTCGAAACCTAAACTTTCAGGCCACGTCGGCGCGGCCCGGGCCGGGAAAGAGGGATGACGACCATGAAGATCGCCGTGCTCGGCGGGGGGCATGGCTGCTACGCGGCAGCCGCCGACCTGTCCGAGCAGGGACACGAGGTTCGCCTGTGGCGCCGCACGGCGCAGGCGTTGGCGCCGGTGCGGGCCGCCGGCTCGATCGGCGTGCTGGATGCCGCCGGCAGGCGCCGCGTGCCGATCGCGCTGGCCACCGACGACATCGGGGCGGCCGTGCGTGGCGCGCAACTGATCGTCGTGCCGTCGCCGGCGACTGCGCAGGCCGACATCGCGCGCGCCATGGCGCCGCACCTCGCCGACGGGCAGGTCGTGTTCCTGCCCCCGGGCACGCTGGGCAGCCTGGTGATGAGCGACGTCGCCGCCGCTGCCGGCTCGCGCGCACGCGTCGCCTGGGCCGAGACCGGCACCCTGCCCTACCTGGCACGCAAGCGGGCGGACGACGAGGTGGCCATCACCATCCGCGCGGTGCGCCTGCCCACCGGCGTATACCCCGAGGCGCGCGCCGACGAGGCCCTGGCGGTGATCCGCCGCGCCTACCCGTCGGTGCTGCCGTGCGGCGACGCGCTGTCGGGCGCGCGGATGAACGCGGGCCCGAGCATCCACCCGCCGCTGATCCTGATGAACGCCGCGCCGCTGGGGCACTTCTAGCGCTGGGACATCCACAACGAGGGC
>CAYGZN010000284.1:0-4634 GCA_964354355.1 uncultured Burkholderiaceae bacterium
CCGAAAAGCTCGGGGCACTGCTCATCACGACATCTCCTGAATGCGGCCCACTCGCGTTGCGAGTTCCGGTCCAGGCAGCGTGGTCAACAGTGGAAGAAATGCGACCGGAAACAAAGCTTTGCGATTATACCCGCTTCAGGCCTTGATGGGGAATCGGTGACGCAGCGGGGCTGGCCCCGGCATTCCCCAGTCGCGTTGCAGCGCACAAACAGCTATAATTAAAGGCTTTTTTCCTTTCGGCCCACTCCACGGCGGTCCCCATGCCCAAGGCGCTCCGCAACATCGCCATCATCGCCCACGTCGACCACGGCAAGACCACGCTCGTCGACAAGCTGCTCTCGCAATCGGGCACGTTCGCCGCGCACCAGCACGTCGCCGAGCGGGTGATGGACAGCAACGACCTCGAGCGCGAGCGCGGCATCACGATCCTCGCGAAGAACTGCTCGATCCTGTACGCGGACGATGCCGGCGAAACGCAGATCAACATCGTCGACACCCCCGGCCACGCGGACTTCGGCGGCGAGGTCGAGCGCGTGCTCGGCATGGTCGACGGCGTGCTGCTGCTGGTCGACGCGGTCGAGGGCCCGATGCCGCAGACGCGCTTCGTGACGCGCAAGGCGCTGGCGCTGGGCCTCAAGCCGATCGTCGTCGTCAACAAGATCGACCGCGACGGCGCGCGGCCCGACTGGGTCGTCGACCACACCTTCGACCTGTTCGACAAGCTGGGCGCCACCGAGGAGCAGCTGGACTTCCCGGTCGTCTACTGCTCGGCGATCAACGGCTACGCGGTGTCGGACCTGAAGCACCTGGCCGCTGCGCAGGCGGCCGAGCGCGGCTCGATGAAGCCGCTGTTCGAGGCGATCCTGGCGCAGGTGCCGATGCGCACCGACGATCCCGACGGGCCGCTGCAGATGCAGATCTCGTCGCTGGACTATTCCAGCTACGTCGGCAAGATCGGCGTCGGGCGCATCGCGCGCGGGCGTATCCGCGGCGGGCAGCAGGTCGCGCTGATGTTCGGCCCGGACGACACGCCCCGCACCTGCAAGGTCAACCAGGTGCTGTGCTTCAAGGGCCTGGAGCGCGTGGTGGTCGACGAGGCGCAGGCCGGCGACATCGTCGCGATCAACGGCATCGAGGAGGTCGGCATCGGCGCCACGCTGTGCGATCCGGCCACGCCCCAGGCGTTTCCGCTGCTCAGCGTCGACGAGCCGACGATGACGATGGAGTTCATGGTCAATACGTCGCCGCTGGCCGGACGCGAGGGCAAGTTCGTCACGAGCCGCCAGATCCGCGAACGGCTCGAGCGCGAGCTCAAGTCCAACGTCGCGCTGCGCGTGGAGTTCCCGACCGACTCCGACACCTTCATCGTGTCCGGCCGCGGCGAGCTGCACCTGACGATCCTGCTCGAGAACATGCGGCGCGAGGGTTACGAGCTGGCCGTGTCACGACCCAAGCCGCGCATCCGGGTGGTCGACGGCGAGCGCCAGGAGCCCTACGAGCTGCTGACGATGGACCTGGAGGAGGCCCACCAGGGCCCGGTGATGGAGTTCCTGGGCCGGCGCAAGGGCGAGCTGCAAAGCATGGATCCCGATGGCCGCGGCCGCGTCCGTCTCGAGTACCGGGTGCCGGCCCGCGGGCTGCTGGGCTTTCACAACGAGTTCCTGAACATGACCCGCGGCACCGGCATCGTCAGCCACGTGTTCGACGATTACGGCCCCTGGGCCGGCGAGATCGAGGACCGGCGCAACGGCGTGCTGGTCTCGCAGGACGACGGCGCCGCGGTCGCCTACGCGCTGTGGAAGCTGCAGGAGCGCGGCCGGATGTTCGTGAGCCCGAACGAGCCGCTCTACGAAGGCATGGTCATCGGCATCCACACCCGGGACAACGACCTGGTCGTCAACCCGATCAAGGAGAAGAAGCTGACCAACGTGCGCGCCTCGGGCAAGGACGAGCACATCGTGCTGACCCCGCCGATCGAGCTGACGCTGGAGAAGGCGGTCGAGTTCATCGCCGAGGACGAACTGGTCGAGATCACGCCCAAGGCGATCCGGCTGCGCAAGCGTTACCTGAAGGAACACGAGCGCAAACGCGCCGCGCGCGAGGCCGAGGCGGCCTGATCCCGGCGTCGGATGCCATCCTTCGGAATTTGCAGGTAGAGTCCGGGCCAGGCACAGGGACACGAGGCAGGCCATGATGACACTCGATGTGCGCCGCGAACCGTTGCACCGGCCCCTGGGGCGGAACCCGCTGGGGCGTCTGTTCGCGTTGGCGCTGTTGATGATCTGCGCGTTCGTGTCCAGCGCGCATGCCCAGGACATGACCTTCAAGGACGAAGAGCTCGATCAGATGCTGGCGCCGATCGCGCTGTATCCGGACTCGCTGCTGGCGCAGGTACTGATGGCCAGCACCTACCCGGCCGACGTGGCCGAAGCGGTCGCCTGGTCGAAGGCGCACCCCGACGACAAGGGCGACGCCGCCATCCAGAAGGTGGACGGCCAGCCGTGGGAAGCCTCGGTGAAGTCGCTCGTGGCGTTCCCGCAGGTACTGGCGATGATGGGCGCCAAGCCGGGCGACGTGCAGCGCCTGGGTGACGCGTTCCTCGCCGACCCGGCGCGGGTGATGGACCGCGTTCAGTTCCTGCGCAAGAAGGCCCAGGAGGCCGGCAACCTGAAGACGAACGAACAGCAGAAGGTCTCGAACACGACGGAGAGCAACAAGCAGGTCATCATCATCGAGCCGGCGCAGCCGCAGCAGGTCTACGTTCCTGCGTACCAGCCCACGGTGGTCTACGGAGCCTGGCCGTACCCGTCCTACCCGCCGTACTACTGGCCGCCGCCGCCGTATTACTACCCGGGCGCCGCCTTCGTCGGCGGCATGATCTGGGGTGCCGCGATCGTCGGCATCAGCAACGGCCTCTGGGGTGGCTGCAACTGGGGCGGCGGCAACGTCAACATCAACGTCAACAGGTTCAACAACGTCAACGTCAACAACCGGATCACGAACAACAACACCAACTTCCAGCACAACCCGGATCGGCGCGGCGACGTGCCGTATCGCGACAGCAAGAGCCGCGAGCAGTACGGATCGAGACAGCGCGACGCGGGCGCCAGCGATCGCGAAGCCTATCGCGGCAAGGACGGCCGCGACGCCGACCGTGCGAGGGCCGAAAGCACGCTGAAGCAACGCGGTGCGGATCCCGCCGCAGGCCGCGAAAGGCTGCAGGGAGCCGACCGCGACAAGGCGGCCGCTGCCGCACGCGACACCGGGCGCGCCAGCGCCGGCGCCGACCGTGGCGCAGCGGACCGTGGCGCAGCGGACCGTGGCGCAGCGGACCGTGGCGCAGCGGACCGGGCTGGCGTCGACCGGGCCGGCGCCGCCGGCGACCGCAGTGGAGGGGGCGCATCGAATCGGTCGAGCACCGGCGCGTCGTCGAGCGCGCTCAGCGGCGTGCAGAACACCAGCGCTTCACGCGCCAGTGCCGATCGCGGCCAGTCCAGCCGCGCTTCGATGTCCAGCAGCGCCGGCGGCGCCTCGCGTGCCAGCGCAGCGCCGCGTCCGAGCGCCGGCGGCGGCGGGCGTGGCGGCGGCGGCCGTCGTTGACGGCAGGAGAGTCAGAGATGAGCTGGACAACCCACCTTCGCGGCCGCGCGCGCAATCTGCGGTTCCCCACCCCCGCCATCGCCCTCGTCCTGGCCGTCGCGTTCGGTATGGCTGACCCGGCACACGCCCAGGCGCCGTACGGCAAGCCCGAGCAGGCGGCCGACGCGCTGATCGACGCTCTGGCCACCAACGACGAATCTGCGCTGGCGCGTTTGCTCGGCGCGGGCTGGCGACAGCTGATGCACCTGGACGAGGTTGATCTCGAGAATCGCTACGCATTCCTGGCGAAGGCCAGCCAGTCGCGTGTGGTCAACGTGAAGGATGGCCGGGGCGAGCTGGTCGTGGGCGCCGATCCATGGGCGCTGCCGATTCCCATCGTGCAGGGCAAGGACGGGCGATGGCGCTTCGACCCGGTCGCCGGACACGACGAGATCCTCGTGCGACGCATCGGTGCCAACGAACTCGCGGCGATACAGGTGGTGCTGGCCTACGTCGATGCGCAGCGCGAATACGCGCAGGCCGATCGCAACGGCGACGGCCTGCTCGAGTACGCGCAGAAACTGCTCAGCAGCCCCGGCAAGCGCGACGGCCTGATCTGGAGCAAGAGCCTGGGGGACGAGAGCCCGCTTGGCGAGGCGTTCCTGCCGGCGCGCCCGGGCGAGGGCTACCATGGGTATCGATTCAAGATCCTGACCAGCCAGGGCCCTGCGGCGCGGGGCGGTACCCGCAATTACCTGATCGGCCAACGCATGACAGCCGGCTTCGGTCTGCTGGCGTGGCCCGTCCAGTACGGCGTGACCGGCGTCATGAGCTTCATCGTCAACGGCGATGGCCAGGTGTTCCAGAGCAACCTGGGCGCCCAGACAGCGCAGGTCGCGGCCGGCATCAAGCGGTTCAACCCCGACGACGCCTGGAAGCCGGCGAAGCCCTGAAGCCCGGGTGCGCACGACCGACCGGCCCGCGCCAACGGTGCCGCGTCGCGCCCCGCGACGCCTCGTCACCCGTTGTCGCGCGAAGCATCGTTCCAGTACGCA
>CAYGZN010000285.1:0-4626 GCA_964354355.1 uncultured Burkholderiaceae bacterium
CGCCCCGCCCGGCGGCGCCGGGCCTGCGCCCGTTCGGATTCCCGCTAGCGTCGCGAGCCATGGATCGCGGCTGTCCTGACCCTGCGCCGTCACCGGCGCGACGACCGCCGAGCGGGGCCTTCTGGGCCCGGCTCGGCGCCGGACTGCTCGTGTGCCTGCCGATCCACGCCCGGTGCGAGACGCCCGACGAGGAGCCCGCCGTGACCGTCGCGGCCGTGCCGGCCGCGCCTTCGGGCTCGGTCGCGTCCGCGCTTCCGGTCACACCCGTCGCACCCGTTACGCCGATTGCGCCGATCTCACCGATCACGCCCGTCGCACCGATCACACCGATTGCACCGATCACACCGATTGCACCGATCACACCGATTGCACCGATCACACCGATTGCGCCGACTGCACCGATCACGCCCGTCGCACCGACCACGCCCGCCCCGGCGTCGATCGAGCCGTTTCGCGACGACCAGCTGATTGCCGCACTGGCGGGCCTGGCCGAGCACGCCGAGCGCAGCGTCAAGGCCTACGCCCAACTGGGCACCGGTGCCCGCCCTGAACTCGCCGGTGCGCTGCTGGCCGATTCGGGCAGGCAGGCCGAGCGCCACCTCGACACGCTGGCCGCTGCGTCGCGGCGGATCGGACCGGGGCGCGTGCGGCAGCTCGCGCTGCGCTGGCGCACGCTGCGCGAGGCCACGTCGACGCGTCCGTCGCCCGATATCGCGCGGCTGATGGACGACGTGGCCGGTCAGCTCGTCGAGCTGACCGAGCAGCACGCCGGCGAGCTGGCACGGTCGGCCCGGCCCGTGGCCGACGCGCGGGCGGCTGCCGTGCGACCCGTCAGCGACGCGGCGTCCGGGCCGACCGAGCTCGCACCCGCCCGGCAGATGCAGCGCCAGCGACTGCTCGCGCACCGGATCGCCAAGGCGCACCTGCTCGACTGCTGGGGCGCGGTGGCGATCGCGCCGGCGGCCATGCTGCAGATGCGCTCGGAGTTCGGCCACTTGACGGGCGCCGCGATGCTGCGCGCCGCGACCGAGGGGTTCGATGCCGACCTGGTGACCTTCCAGAGCCAGTGGGGCCTGCTGGCGGCGGCGCTCGACGGACTCGGCGGCCGCTGCGACGCGGTCGCGATGGGTCAGGTCGCCACGACCAGCGAGCGGCTCGTGCAGCTGCTGGATGCGGTTCAACCCAAAGGACACGCGCGCGTGCGCTGACGCCCCACACCCGCGCAGGCTGCCGCTACACTGCCGGATCCTTCGAGGGGAGCGAACGGCGATGACCGGGTACCTGCGCTACCTGACCCTGGCGCTCGTCGCGCTGGCCACACCGCTGCTCGCCTACGCCTGGCACGCCGGCATGCTCTCCGGCTGGTGGGCGCTCGCGACCGGGCTGCTGGCGCTGCTGGGTCTGCACGACCTGACCCAGACCGGGCACTCGATCCTGCGCAATTACCCGATCCTGGGACACCTGCGCTTCCTGCTCGAGACGGTCCGTCCCGAGATCCGCCAGTACCTGCTCGAGTCGGAGACCGACGCGGTGCCGTTCTCGCGGCTGCAGCGTGCGACCGTCTACCAGCGTGCCAAGCAGGCCCTCGACAAGCGCCCGTTCGGCACGCAGCTCAATGTCTACCAGGCGGGCTACGAGTGGATCAACCACGCGCTGCTGCCCGCTCCGGTGCAGCACCACGACTTTCGCGTGACGATCGGCGGGCCGGCGTGCACGCAACCGTACAGCGCGTCCGTTTTCAACATCTCGGCGATGAGCTTCGGCTCCCTGTCGGCCAACGCGATCCGCTCGCTGAATCGCGGCGCGAAGATGGGCGGTTTCGCGCACGACACCGGCGAGGGCTCGATCTCGGCCTACCACCGCGAGCACGGCGGCGACCTGATCTGGGAGATCGGCTCGGGCTACTTCGGGTGCCGCGACCCCGAAGGCCGCTTCGATCCGGACCGCTTCGTGGCCAACGCGCGCGATCCGCAGGTCAAGATGATCGAGGTCAAGCTCTCGCAGGGTGCCAAGCCCGGCCATGGCGGCGTGTTGCCCGGCCCCAAGGTCACGCCCGAGATCGCGCAGGCGCGCGGCGTGCCGCCCTGGGTCGACTGCGTGTCGCCGGCGGCTCACTCGGCGTTCGGCACGCCGATCGGCCTGCTCAAGTTCGTCGACGCCCTGCGCACGCTCTCGGGCGGCAAGCCGACGGGATTCAAGCTGGCCATCGGCCACCCGTGGGAGTGGTTCGCGATCGCCAAGGCGATGGCCGAGACCGGCATCACGCCCGACTTCATCGTGGTCGACGGCAAGGAGGGCGGCACCGGCGCGGCTCCCGTCGAATTCATCGACCACCTCGGCACGCCGATGCAGGAGGGGCTGATCCTGGTGCGCGACACGCTGGTCGGCCTGAAGCTGCGCGACCGGGTGCGCATCGGCGCGGCCGGCAAGGTGGTCAGCGGCTACGACATCGCGCGCACGATGGCGCTGGGCGCGGACTGGTGCAACGCGGCCCGCGGGTTCATGTTCGCGCTGGGGTGCGTGCAGGCGATGAACTGCCACACCGGCAAGTGCCCGACGGGCGTGACCACCCAGGATCCGGTGCGCCAGCGTGCGCTGGTCGTTCCCGACAAGGCGCAGCGCGTGTTCAATTTCCAGCAGAACACGCTCAAGGCGCTCGCCGAGATGATCGCCGCGGCCGGCCTGACCCATCCGTCGCAGCTGCGCACCCACCACATCGTGCGCCGGGTCACCGACCACGAGATCAAGCTGCTGTCGACGCTGTACCCGCCGATGCAGCCCGGGGAGCTGCTCGACGGCGAGGCCCAGCACCCGGTCTACCGGATGTTCTGGCCGAAGGCCCGCCCCGACAGCTTCAGCGCCGCGCTGTGAGCGCCGCGGCGCTCACAGCGCTCACGCGCTGACGTGTCCACGCGCTGACGCGCTCACTTCGGCGGCGCGGTATCGGCGAACGACGGGCGCGCGAACAGCTTGTCGGCGTGGCGGGAGAGGTTCGGGTAGCGCGCGCGCCAGTCGATCTGAGGAAAACGGAAGTCCAGATAGCCCAGTGCGCAGCCGGTGGCGATGTCGGCCAGCGAGTACTTGCCCTCGGCGCACCACGGCTTGTCGGCCAGGCCCCTGGACATCGCTTCGAGCGAGGCTTCGACCTTGCCCATCTGCCGCTGGATCCAGGCGTCGCTGCGCTGCCCCTCAGCGCGCTGCGAATGCTCGAGGCGGATCAGGATCGCAGCGTCGAGCAGCCCGTCGGCCAGCGCCTCCCAGCAGCGGACCTCGACGCGCGGCCGGCCGGACGGCGGGATCAGCCGGTGGATCGGGGTGACGGTGTCGAGGAACTCGACGATCACGCGCGAGTCGAAGACGGCGCCGCCGTCCTCCATGATCAGCGTGGGCACCTTGCCGAGCGGGTTGGCCTGACCGATCGTCGAGGCGGGGGACCAGACGTCCTCGCGCTCGTAGCGGTAGTCGATCTTCTTTTCGGCCATCACGACGCGGACCTTGCGCACGTAAGGGCTGGTGTCGGCACCGATCAGCTTCATCGTCGTGGCTCGTTCAGGGCCGATCGAGTATATCGCAAAGCGCCGCTCGCTCGGGTGCCGCGCGCAGCGGCGCGCGCCTGCGCCAATGCTACGATTGCGGCGGATCCACGGGCCTGCAGGCACCCCGAATGAGCGAGTCCTTCGAACTGCTGGCGCTGTCGCCGCTCGACGGGCGCTACGCCGCCAAGGTGGCGGCGCTGCGTCCGCTGCTGTCCGAGGCCGCCTTCGTGCGGCATCGCGTGCAGGTCGAGGTCGAGTGGCTGATCGCGCTGTCCGACCTGGGCCTGGCGGAACTGGCGCCGTTCCCCGCCCCCGCGCGCGAGCGGCTGCGCGCGATCGTCTCCGGGTTCGGGGAAGCGGACGCTGCGCGGGTCAAGGCGATCGAGGCGGTGACCAACCACGACGTCAAGGCGGTCGAGTACTTCCTGAAGGAGCGGGTGAGCGGGGACGCGCAGCTCGAGGCGGCCGCCGAGTTCATCCACTTCGCGTGCACGTCGGAGGACATCAACAACACCTCCCACGCGCTGATGCTGGGCTCCGCGCGCGACCAGGTGATGCTGCCCGCGCTCGACCGTCTCGTCGCCGCGCTGCGGCAGCTGGCGCACGCACACGCCGCGCAGCCGATGCTGTCGCGCACGCACGGGCAGCCGGCGTCGCCCACGACCCTGGGCAAGGAGCTGGCGAACGTCGTCGTGCGCCTGCGCGGCGCGCGCGAACGGCTGGCGCAGGTGCGCCCGATGGGCAAGATGAACGGCGCGGTCGGCAACTACAACGCGCACGTCGCGGCCTGTCCGGAGGTGGACTGGGAAGCCTTCGCGCGGGGCGTCGTCGAGCGCTCGCTCGGCCTGGTCTTCAATTCGCACACGATCCAGATCGAGCCGCACGACTGGATGGCCGAGCTGTTCGACGCGCTGGCGCGGGTCAACACGATCCTGCTGGACCTGGACCGCGACCTGTGGGGCTACATCTCGCTGGGCTACTTCCGCCAGAAGCTCAAGGCCGGCGAAATCGGCTCGTCGACGATGCCGCACAAGGTCAACCCGATCGACTTCGAGAACTCCGAGGGCAACCTGGGTGTCGCCAACGCGCT
>CAYGZN010000286.1:0-4607 GCA_964354355.1 uncultured Burkholderiaceae bacterium
CAGCGGGTCGCGATCATGCTGCCGAACATCCTGCAGTTCCCGGTGGCCGCCGCCGGCGTGCTGCGGGCCGGCTGCACCGCCGCGTGCGTGAACCCGCTGTACACGCCGCGCGAGCTCGAGCACCAGCTCAGGGACTCGGGCGCCGAGGCCGTCGTGATCCTCGAGAACTTCGCGCACACGCTGCAGCAGGTCGTCGCCCGCACGCAGGTCAGGCACGTGGTCGTGGCGACGATCGGCGAGATGCTGGGCCCGGTGCGCGGGCGAATCGTGGACTTCGTCGTGCGCCGCGTGCGCAAGATGGTGCCCGCGTTCGAGCTGGACAACGTCACGCGCTTCGGCGACGCGCTGGCGCAGGGCAGGGGCCTGACCTACCGGCCGGTGCAGACCGGCCCGGACGACCTGGCGTTCCTGCAGTACACCGGCGGCACGACCGGCGTGTCCAAGGGGGCGATGCTCACCCACCGCAACGTGATCGCAGCGATCCTGATGAGCGAGGCCTGGTTCAAGCCGATCGAGGCGCAGTTCCGCGAAGGCGATCCGTTGATCGGGCTGTGCGCGCTGCCGCTGTACCACATCTACATGCTGGCACTGGGCTTCGGGGCCGGACTGAAGTGGGGCGGCACCAATCTGCTGGTGCCGAACCCGCGCGACATCCCGGGCCTCGTCAAGGAACTCGGCAAGCATCCGGTGAGCCTGTTCCCCGGCCTGAACACGCTGTTCAACGCGCTGGCCAACCATCCCGAGTTCGCAAAGCTCGACTTCTCGGGGCTGAAGTTCGCCGGCGGCGGCGGGATGGCCACGCAGCAGGCCGTGGCCGATCGCTGGTTCAAGGTGACCGGCGTGCCGCTGGGCGAGGGCTACGGGCTGTCGGAAACGTGCGCGATCGCCACGATCAACCCGGTGACCGACACGGCGTTCAGCGGCACCGTCGGGGTGCCGCTGCCGTCGGTCGAGATCTCGATCCGCGGCGACGACGGGCGCGAGGTGGCCGCGGGCGAGCGCGGCGAGATCTGCATTCGCGGTCCGCAGGTGATGGCCGGCTACTGGAACCGGCCCGACGAGACTGCGAAGGCCATGACCACCGACGGCTTCTTCAAGTCGGGCGACATCGGCGTGATCGACGCGCGCGGCTACGTGAAGATCGTCGATCGCAAGAAGGACATGATCCTGGTCTCGGGTTTCAACGTGTTCCCCAACGAGATCGAGGAAGTCGTCGCTGCCTGCCCGGGGGTGCTGGAGTGCGCGGCGATCGGCGTGCCCGACGAGCACTCGGGCGAGGCGGTGAAGGTGTTCGTGGTCAGGCAGGACCCGGCGCTGACCGAGCGGGCCGTGCTCGAGCACTGCGCGCAGAACCTGACCGGCTACAAGAAGCCCCGGCAGATCGAGTTCCGCACCGAGCTGCCCAAGAGCAACGTCGGCAAAATCCTGCGGCGCGAGCTGCGCGACGCGGCGCCGCAGAAAGCGGCGTGAGCGGGGCCATGCGTTTGCGCGCGATGGGCACCGCGAGCCACCGGAGCAACCCATGAGCCAGGCCGACGCTGCGTTCGACGACGATTCGCTGGTCCGCGACGAGGCGCTGTCGCGCTGGCAGCATCGGATCGGCCTCGTGCCGCGCGACGGACTGGGGCTGGTGCGCCGGGCGGTGTTCTGGACCCTCGTCGCCTGGGCGCCGATGGCAGTCTGGGCCCTGCTGAACGGGCGCGCGATCGGGACCGCGCTGGACGAACCGCTGCTGACGCACTTCGGCGTGCACATGCGGTTCCTGGTCGCCGTGCCGCTGCTGATCCTGGCCGAGGGGCCGGTCCACGCGGCGACGACGGGGCTGCTTCGACAGCTCGAGCGATCGGGGCTGGTGCCCGAGTCGGCCCTGCCGCGCCTGCGACAGGTGGCGCGCGACACCGTCCGGCTGCGGCGGGCGGCGGCTCCGTGGCTGATGATTCTCGCAGTGGCGCTGGCGATCGCGACGATCGACGCGGTCACGCACCGCGCCCACGAACTGGTCTGGGCCGAGGATTCCGACGCCGCGCCGGGTGGAATCGGGTTCGGCGGCTGGTGGCTGCTCTACGTGGCTCGCCCGATCTTCCTCGCGATCGTGCTGGGCTGGCTGTGGCGGGTCGCGCTGCTGACGATTCTGTTCGCGCGCCTCGCGCGCCTGGGACTGGCGATCGTGCCCACCCACCCCGACGGCGCCGGCGGGCTGGCGTTCATCGAGCGCGTGCCCCGCGCGTTTGCACTGGTCGTGTTTGCGACCAGCGCGGTGCTCGCGGCCGGCTGGGCGCACGACGTCGTGTACCACGGGCTCGAACCGCTGTCGCTGCGCGTGCCGATGGCCGCGTTCGTCGTCTTGTCGGTGCTCGTCTTCTGCGGCCCGCTGCTGGCCTTCACGGGCTGCCTGGGCCGAGCGAAGAGGCAGGCCCTGCTGGACTACGGCGCGCTGTTCGCGCGGCACGGGCGCCTGGTCCACCAGCGCTGGATCGAGGGCAAGCCGCTGGCGGACGACGCGCTGCTGAATGCGCCGGAACTGGGTCCGATCGCCGACACTCAGGCGGCCTACGATGCCGTCAGGCGAATGCGCGTCGTCATGTTCCCGAAGGGCACGATCCTCACGCTGGCCCTTGCGGCGATCGTCCCGTTCATCGTGGTGATCGCCCTCAGGATCCCGGTCAGGGAGATCCTGCTCAAGCTCGTGAAGGTGCTGCTCTAGCGGGACTGCCCGCGCCCGCCCACCGTTCGGCAGGCGCCGTTGCGGGGCAGTCCCGCAACGCCTACTTCGTCAGTCGGGTGACGCCCACCGCGAGCGCCTCGACGAACCGGATCGACACCTGGTCGCCGACCTTGACGTCCTTCAGTCGGGCCGGATCGTGGACCTTGATGTCGCGGACCGCGCCGTCCGGGCCCCGCAGGGATACGACGTTCTTCTTGCGGTCGATCGCCCACACGTTGGCGACCACGTTCGTTTCGCGGGCCACTGCGCCGGCCGGCATCTGACCCGGTGCGGCCGCCGCGCTGCCTTCGCGCTGGGTCATCTCGCGGATTCCGTCGCCGCCTTTGACCAGCTGGACCGTGATCGCCTCGGCGTACTTGGCCACGACCTTGTCGCCGACACGGATCTGGTCGAAGTTCTTCACGCTGGCATCGGCCACGAGGGGAAAGGTGCGGCCCTTGGGACCCTTCAGGGTCAGCCTGCGGGCGGCCGGGTCGATCGCCTCGACGGTGGCGGTGACGGTGACGACTTCGGCGACGCCCATGGGTCCGGGGGTCGCGGCCTTCTTGGCGGTCGTGCCCGCGGGCGCGGTCGTGCCGGCGGGTGCGGCCGTGCCGGCCTGCTGGGCGACAGCGGGGCCGGCGAAAACGAGGGCCACGGCGAGCGCGAGGGTGCGAAGCGGAGTGTTCTTCATGCCTGTCCTGGATCGAGTGAAAGTGGGAAGGGCGAACGATACAGCGAAACCGCGTTCGAATCACCCCGTGATGGTCGCCCCGCCGTCGGCCACGATCGACTGGCCGGTGATGAAGGCGCCGGCCCTGCTCGCCAGCATCACCGCGATGCCGCCGATGTCGTCGGGCTCGCCCAGCCGGCGCAGCGGAAAACGCGCCTCGGCGGCGGCCTTGCGCTTGGGATCCTCGTAGAGCGCGCGCGCGAAGTCGGTCTTGATCAGGCCCGGCGCGATGCAGTTGACGCGGATGTTGTCGGGACCCCATTCGCAGGCGAGGTTGCGCGCCAGCTGCATGTCGGCAGCCTTGGAGATGCAGTAGGCGCCGATCTCGGTCGAGCCCTTCAGGCCGCCGATCGACGAGACGATGATGATGGCGCCGTCCTTCTTCGCGGCCATGTCGGGCCGCACCATCGTGCACAGCCAGTGGTTGGACAGCACGTTGTTGCGCATGATCTTCTCGAACACCTCGTCGCCCATGCCGGCGGCCGGGCCGAAGTAGGGGTTCGACGCGGCGTTGCACACCAGGATGTCGATCGGCCCGAACGCCGCGCGCGTGCCGTCGACCAGCTGCTGCAGGCCGGCCTTGTCGGAGATGTTGGCGGGGATCGCGATCGCCTCGCCGCCCGCGGCGCGGATCGCGGCGACGACGGTCGCGCAGGCGTCGGCCTTGCGGCTCGAGATCACCACCCGCGCGCCGTGCGCGGCGAGGTTCTCGGCGATCGAGCGGCCGATGCCGCGGCTCGATCCGGTGACGATGGCGACCTTTCCGGTCAGGTCGAACAGGTTCATGGTGGGGGTCTCCTCGGTGGTCTTGGAACGGGTCTCAGGGTTTTCCGAACAGGTCGTCGAGCTTGCCGCGCGCGTCGGGCCCGCCGGCCTTGCCGCGCTCGAGCGGGTACTCGTCCGCGATGCGGTCTTCCCAGTAGGCCGCGGCATTGGGCGCCGCGGCAACGGCCTTTTGCAGGCGCTCGACTTCGCGCGCGGCGTCCTCCCTTTCCTTCGCGACTTCCGCGGACACGGGGAACTGCTCGCTCAGCTTCGCGACTTCCGCTTGGCCCGGGAACTTGTCACCCAGCTTGGCGAGAATGTCCAGCTCCTTCCTGGCCGCGTCCTTCTGCCCGGCCTTGAGCAGCGCGCGGGCGAGATTCAGGCGAATCGATGCGGCATCGGGTG
>CAYGZN010000287.1:0-4595 GCA_964354355.1 uncultured Burkholderiaceae bacterium
ATGTCGTTCTTCAGGTCGATCACGCCGAACAGCGCGCGCCGCGGAATCGACTGGATGCCGTCCTCGCCGCCGGTGAACGGTGCCTGCAGGCAGAAGAAGAACACCATCTGCGCCAGCGCCAGCGTGACCATCGCGAAGTAGATGCCCTGGCGGCGGATCGCGATCGCGCCGGCCAGCAGCCCCATCGCGGCGGCCGTGGCGGTGCCCGCCAGGATGCCGACCTCGGGCGACCAGCCCCAGGCCTTGACGGTGTAGCCGGTCACGTAGGCCGCGAAGCCGAAGAACATCGCGTGGCCGAACGACAGCAGCCCGACGTAGCCGATCAGCAGGTTGAAGGCGCAGGCGAACAGCGCGAAGCACAGCACCTTCATCAGGAACACGGGGTACGCGCCGACGTGCGGCAGCACCAGCATCGCCACCACGAACAGGCCGAACAGCGCGAGGCCGCCCCGGCCCGTCGCGGCGCGCGCGGCACCCGGGGTTGTCGCGGCCGGCGAGTGCGAAGCCGGCGTCGCGGGTGTCGCAGCGCCGGCCACGGTCGATGCAGGGGGGGTCATTTCTGTTTCCCGAACAGGCCGGCCGGCTTGATCATCAGCACGATCGCCATGATCACGAAGATCACCGTGCTGGAGGCCTCCGGATAGAACACCTTGGTCAGGCCCTCGATCACGCCGAGCCCGAAGCCGGTGAGGATCGAGCCCATGATCGAGCCCATGCCGCCGATCACGACCACGGCGAACACCACGATGATCAGGTTCGAGCCCATCGGCGGGCTGACCTGGTAGGCGGGCGCGGCCAGCACGCCGGCCAGCGCCGCCAGCCCGACGCCGAAGCCGTAGGTCAGCGTGATCATGCGCGGCACGTTGATGCCGAACGCCTGCACCAGGTCCGGCCGCTCGGTGGCCGCGCGCAGGTACGACCCCAGCTTCGTGCGCTCGATCATGTACCAGGTGGCCACGCAGACCACCAGCGAGAACACGATGATGAACGCCCGGTAGTGCGGCAGGAACATGAAGCCCAGGTTGGTGCCGCCCGGCATCGGGTTCACGTAGGGCTGGCCCGACGAGCCGAACTGCTGGCGATACAGGCCCTCGATGATCAGCGCCAGGCCGAAGGTCAGCAGCAGGCCGTACAGGTGGTCCAGGTGGTACAGGTGGCGCAGCAGCGCGCGTTCGAGCACCATGCCGAACGCCCCGATCAGGATCGGCACCACGACCAGGGCCACCCAGAAGGGCAGCCCCAGCCACGTCAGCAGCATCCACGCACCGAACGCGCCCATCATGTACTGCGCGCCGTGCGTGAAGTTGATGACGTTGAGCAGGCCGAAGATGACCGCCAGCCCCAGCGACAGCATCGCGTAGAACGCGCCGTTGATCAGGCCGAGCAGCAGTTGCCCGAAGAAGGCCTGGGGCGGGATGCCGAGCAGTTCGAACATGGACTCGCCGGGGCTAGGTCAACACGGAGTCGTCGCGGTCACTTCACCAGCGGGCAGCCGCCGTCGGCCAGCGGGCGGAACGCCTCGGCGGCCGGGATCGTCGCGCGCAGCTTGTAGTAGTCCCACGGTGCCTTGGACTCGGCGGGCTTCTTGACCTCGAACAGGTAGACGTCGTGCAGCTTGCGGCCGTCGACGCGGATCGAGCCCTTGCCGAACAGCTTGTCGTCGGTCGGCATCGACTTCATCTTCTCGACGACCTTGACCCCGTCGGCGTCGGACTTCAGCTCGGTGACGGCCTTCAGGTAGTGCAGCACCGACGCGTAGACGCCCGCGATGACCATCGAGGGCATCTTGTTCTTGTTGGCCGCGAAGTACTCCTTCGACCAGGCGCGGGTCGCGTCGTCCTTGTCCCAGTAGAACGACTCGGTCAGCAGCAACCCCTGCGCGGTCGGCAGGCCGAGCGCGTGGATGTCGTTGACGAACACCAGCAAACCGGCCAGGTTCTGGCCGCCCTTGACGATGCCGAACTCGGAGGCCTGCTTGATCGAGTTGATCGTGTCGCCGCCGGCGTTGGCCAGGCCGATCACCTTGGCCTTGGACGACTGCGCCTGCAGCAGGAACGACGAGAAGTCCTGGCCCGGGAACGGGTGGCGCACCTTGCCCAGCACCTTGCCGCCGTTGGCCAGCACGACCGCCTCGGTGTCGCGCTCCAGCGCGTGGCCGAACGCGTAGTCGGCCGTCAGGAAGAACCAGGTGTCGCCGCCGGTCTTGACCGTGGCCTTGCCGGTCGCGTTGGCCAGCATCCAGGTGTCGTAGGTCCAGTGGACCGTGTTCGGCGAGCAGGCCTTGCCGGTCAGGTCCGAGGTGGCCGCTCCCGAGTTCAGGAACACCTTGTTCTTCTCGCGCACGATCTGGTTGACGGCCAGCGCCACCGACGACGTGGGCACGTCGACGATCACGTCGACCTTGTCGACGTCGATCCACTGGCGCACGATGTTGGAACCCACGTCGGGCTTGTTCTGGTGGTCGGCGCCCAGCACCTCGACCTTCAGGCCCTTGGCGGCCGCGCCGAAGTCCTCGACGGCCTTCTTGGCGGCCCAGACCGAGCCCGGGCCCGCGATGTCGGCGTACAGGCCCGACATGTCGTTCATCACGCCGATCTTGATCACGCCGTCGGAGTACTGGGCGGCGGCCGTGCCGGCGAACAGCGCGGCGGCGGCCGTGATCGCTGCCTTGAGGGTCGTGGGCTTGAGTTTCATGCGGGTGTCTCCAGAGGGGTGGGGGAGGGTTCAGGCTCGGGCGTCGTCAGACACCGAGGTAACTTTCGAGCTTGGCGATGTTGGCGCCGACCTGGTCGTTGTCGATCATGTCGATGACCTTGCCGTGCTCGACCACGTAGTGACGGTCGGCCACTGTCGAGGCGAAGTGGAAGTTCTGCTCGACCAGCAGCACGGTGAAGCCTTTCTTCTTCAGCGTGCGGATGATCTGGCCGATGTGCTGCACGATCACCGGCGCCAGGCCCTCGGTGGGCTCGTCCAGCAGCAGCAGCCGCGCACCGGTGCGCAGGATGCGCGCGATCGCCAGCATCTGCTGCTCGCCGCCCGACAGCTTGGTGCCCTGGCTGTTGGCGCGCTCCTTCAGCCGCGGGAACAGCTCGTGGACCTCGTCGATCGACATGCCGCCGGGCTTGACCACCGGCGGCAGCTCGAGGTTTTCGCGCACGTTCAGGCTGGCGAAGATTCCGCGTTCCTCGGGGCAGTAGGCGATGCCCTGCTTGGCGATCAGGTTGGACGCCAGCCCGATCGTCTCGTGGCCCTCGAAACGCACCGACCCCTTGCGCCTAGCCAGCATGCCCATCACCGCGCGCATCGTCGTGGTCTTGCCGGCGCCGTTGCGCCCGAGCAGCGTGACGACCTCGCCGGCCGACACCGCGAAGTCCATGCCGTGCAGCACGTGGCTCTCGCCGTACCAGCCGTGCAGGTCCCTGACCTCGAGCAGGCGTTCAGCCATGGCCGGTCCCCATGTAGGCCTCGATCACCTGCGGGTCGCCCGAGACCTGCGCGTACGAGCCCTCGGTCAGGACCTCGCCGCGCGCCAGCACGGTGATCGTGTCAGACAGGTCCGACACGACCGACAGGTTGTGCTCGACCATCAGCACCGTGCGGTTGGCCGCCACCCGCCGGATCAGCGCCGAGATCCGGCCGATGTCCTCGTGGCCCATGCCCGAGGTCGGTTCGTCGAGCAGCATCATCTCCGGGTCCAGCGCCAGCGTGGTCGCGATCTCCAGCGCACGCTTGCGCCCGTAGGGCAGCTCCACCGCCTGCAGCGGCGCGTACTCGGCCAGACCCACGTCGGCGAGCAGCTGCATCGCCCGGTCGTTGAGCGCGTCCAGCGTGCGCTCGCTGCGCCAGAAGTGGAAGGAGTTGCCCAGCCGGCGCTGCAGCGCGATCCGCACGTTCTCCAGCACGCTCAGGTGCGGGAAGGTCGCCGAGATCTGGAAGCTGCGCACCATGCCCATGCGCGCGACGTCGGCCGGCTTCGCGCGCGTGATGTCCTGCCCGTTGAACAGGATCTGGCCGCCGGTGGGCCGCAGGAACTTGGTGATCAGGTTGAAGCACGTCGTCTTGCCGGCGCCGTTGGGGCCGATCAGCGCGTGGATCGAGCCGCGCCTGACCTGCAGCGACACGCCCTTGACCGCATAGAACCCGTTGAAGTCGATCGACAGGTCCCGCGTCTCGACGATGTACTCCGAACTCATGCTCCTCACAGTCTCACTTGTCCGCCGTCTCGGGCCTGCGGCCCGATGCATGGTCCCGCGCGCCAGCTGGCCTGCCGGGGAGCGACAGCCTAGCAGCGGGGTCGTGGCCGGTCAATGCGGCGGAGTGGGCATGCGGCGGGGCCGGCATGCGGCGGGGCGGGCATGCGGCCGGGCCGGCATGCGGCGGGGCGGGCTTTGCGACCGGGGAGGGCTTTCGGGGGCCCGTCCGGGCCTTTGGTAGGATGGGCCGGCCGCATCAAGCAGAGTGACCATGACCACGATGACCCCGCAGGAGATCGTCTCCGAGCTCGACAAGCACATCATCGGGCAGGACCGCGCCAAGCGCGCGGTCGCCATCGCGCTGCGCAACCGCTGGCGCCGCCAGCAGGTCGCCCACCCCTT
>CAYGZN010000288.1:0-4584 GCA_964354355.1 uncultured Burkholderiaceae bacterium
CCTGGCGATGCTGGTGGCGGGCGCGCTGGTCTGGTTCGTGCTGGCGCAGGCCTTCGCACTGGCGCTGCCCGCGAAGCCGGATCGCTTCGTGCAGTTGGGCGCCGACACGGCCACCCTGCTGGCGGCGTTCGGCGCGGCGATGTGGGCGGCGCGCAAGGTCGGGTTCCCGTCGTTCGTCGAGCCCTGGGACGCGTTCTTCGAGCGGCGCCACGCGGTCGGGCTGCTGGCGCTGATCGTGCTCTACAAGCTGGGCGACGCGTTTGCGGGCAGCCTGTCGACCGCGTTCCTGATCCGCGGCGCGGGGTTCACCGCAACCGAGGTCGGCGCGGTCAACAAGGTGCTGGGGCTCATCGCGACGATCGTCGGCGCGCTGGCCGGCGGCGCGCTGCTGGCCCGCCTCGGCCTGTACCGCTCGTTGATGTGGTTCGGGATCCTGCAGGCGGTCTCCAACTTCGGCTACTGGCTGCTGGCCGTCTCGCCCAAGAGCTACGTGCTGATGACCGCCGCGATCGGCGTCGAGAACCTGTGCGGCGGGCTGGGCACGGCGGCCTTCGTGGCGTTCCTGATGGCGCTGACCGATCGCCGCTTCTCGGCGGCGCAGTACGCGCTGCTGTCGGCGCTGGCGGCGGTCGGCCGGGTCTACGTCGGGCCCGCATCCGGGGTGATGGTCGAGGCGTTCGGCTGGCCCACGTTCTTCGTGATGACGGTGATCGCCGCCCTGCCGGGGCTGGTGCTGCTATATTGGCTGCGTCGACCGATCGCAGCGCTCGACGACGGCCCGGCCACCCAGGAGACACCGACATGAACGACCTCGTCCGTTCGCAATCCCTCTCGCGGCCCGGCACGCCCGCCGCCGGCGAAGACCTCGAATCGTTCTGGATGCCGTTCACGGCCAACCGCCAGTTCAAGGCGGCGCCGCGGATGCTGGCGCGCGCCGAGGGCATGCACTACTGGACGCCCGAGGGCCGCCGGATCCTGGACGGCACCGCGGGACTGTGGTGCGTCAATGCCGGCCACTGCCGCAAGCCGATCGTCGAGGCGATTGCGCGCCAGGCCGCGACGATGGACTTCGCGCCGACGTTCCAGATGGGCCACCCGCTGGCCTTCGAGCTGGCCAACCGGCTGCTGGCGCTGCTGCCGGGCGACTTCTCGCAGGTGTTCTTCTGCAATTCGGGCTCGGAGGCGGTCGACTCGGCGCTGAAGATCGCGCTCGCCTACCACCGCATGCGCGGCGAGGGCCAGCGCACTCGACTCATCGGCCGCGAGCGCGGCTACCACGGCGTGGGGTTCGGCGGCATCTCGGTCGGCGGCATTTCCGGCAACCGCAAGCACTTCGGCGGCCTGCTGGCCGGGGTCGACCACCTGCCGCACACGCACGACCTGGCGCATAACGCGTTCAGCCGCGGCCAGCCGCAGTGGGGCGCGCACCTGGCCGACGAGCTCGAGAAGATCCTGGCGCTGCACGACCCGTCGACGGTGGCCGCGGTCATCGTCGAGCCGGTCGCCGGCTCCACCGGCGTGCTGATTCCGCCGGCGGGCTACCTGCAGAAGCTGCGCGAGATCACCGCGAAGCACGGCATCCTGCTGATCTTCGACGAGGTCATCACCGGGTTCGGGCGGCTCGGTTCGCCGTTCGCGACCCAGCACTTCGGCGTCACGCCCGACCTGATCACGGTCGCCAAGGGCATCAACAGCGGCACCGTGCCGATGGGTGCGGTGTTTGCGCGCAGGGGCATCTACGACGCGTTCATGCAGGGCCCCGACAAGGCCATCGAACTGTTCCACGGCTACACCTACTCCGCGCACCCGCTGGCGTGCGCCGCCGCGCTGGCCACGCTGGACGTGTACCGCGACGAGGGGCTGCTCACGCGCGCCGGCGAGCTCGCCGGGCACTGGGAGGCCGGCGTGCACGCGCTGCGCGACTGCCCGAACGTGATCGACATCCGCAACATCGGCCTGATCGGCGCGATCGAACTGGCACCGCGCGCCGGCGCGCCGGGTACGCGCGCGTTCGACGCGTTCACCCGCGCGTTCCACGAGCAGGACCTGCTGATCCGCGTGACCGGCGACATCATTGCGCTGTCGCCGCCGCTGATCGTCGAGCGGGGCCAGATCGACGAGATGTTCGGCAAGCTGCGCAAGGTGCTCGAGACGCTGGACTGACCCGGCGCGACCCGGGGCCGCTTGCCGGGCGTCGCGGCGGTCGGCGTCGACGCGCGGGTCCCGCCGTACTATCCTCGGTGGCATCGGGGAGGATGCCACGCACGATGATCGACAAGACCGTCACTTCGCCGGCGCAGGCCGTGGCCGGCATTCCCGATGGCGCGACGATCCTGATCGGGGGATTCGGCGGGGCCGGGCAGCCTGCCGAGTTGATCGACGCGTTGATCGGCCAGGGCGCGCGCGACCTGACCATCGTCAACAACAACGCCGGCAACGGCGAGACCGGGCTGGCGGCGCTGCTCAAGGCGCGGCGCGTGCGCAAGGTCGTCTGCTCGTTTCCGCGCCAGGCCGACTCGCACGTGTTCGACGCGCTCTACCGTGCCGGGCAGGTCGAGCTGGAGCTGGTGCCGCAGGGCAACCTGGCCGAACGCATCCGGGCGGCCGGGGCGGGCATCGGCGCGTTCTTCACGCCGACCGGCTACGGCACCGAGCTGGCCCGCGGCAAGGAGACGCGCCGCATCGACGGCCGTGACTACGTGCTGGAGTACCCGATCCGCGCCGACTTCGCGCTGATCAAGGCGCAGCGTGGCGACCGCTGGGGCAACCTGGTGTACCGCAAGGCCGCACGCAACTTCGGGCCGGTGATGGCCAGCGCGGCCCGCTGCACGGTCGCGCAGGTCGCACAGATCGTCGAGCTGGGCGTGCTCGATCCCGAGGTGATCGTGACGCCGGGCATCTTCGTGCATCGGGTGGTCGCGGTGTCGCCGAAGGCGGGGCCCGGTCCCGACGTGTCGACCCGCCCGGAGGCCGCACCATGAGTCACCACCGGCTGTCGCGCAACGCGATGGCGGCGCGCGTGGCGCGCGACATCCCCGAGGGCGCCTACGTGAACCTGGGCATCGGCCTGCCGACGCTGGTGGCCAACCACCTGCCGCGCGATCGGGAGGTCTTCCTGCACAGCGAGAACGGCATCCTGGGCATGGGGCCGGCGCCCGCCCCGGGCGAGGAGGACTGGGACCTGATCAACGCCGGCAAGCAGCCGGTCACGCTGCTGCCGGGCGGGGCGTACTTCCACCACGCCGATTCGTTCGCGATGATGCGTGGCGGCCACCTCGACATCTGCGTGCTGGGCGCCTTCCAGGTGTCGGCGTCGGGCGACCTGGCCAACTGGCACACGGGCGGGGTCGACGCGATCCCCGCGGTCGGCGGGGCGATGGACCTGGCCGTTGGCGCGCGGCGCACGCTGGTGATGATGGAGCACGTGACCAAGGCCGGGGCGCCGAAGCTCGTCGAGCGGTGCAGCTATCCGCTGACCGGTGTCGGCTGCGTCGCGCGCGTCTACACCGACCTGGCGGTCATCGACGTCACCCCCGACGGCCTGGTGGCGCTCGAGTGGGTCGACGGCCTCGGGTTCGAGGCGCTGCAGGGCCTGACCGGGGCGCCGCTGCGGCGGCCCGCCTGAGCGGCGCACGATCGCAACGCCACGGGTCCGACGGGGCCGATCCCCGAGCTCGCCCCGTTGGCGGCGCAGGCACCGTCGCCGCTTGAATTCAACAGGAGGACAGGCATGGCCAACATGACCGAAGCACAACTGACCGAACGGGTCCTGCAGGCATACGGCAGGACGCCCGACCCGCGGCTGCGCGAGATTCTCGCCGGCCTGATCCGTCACCTGCACGCATTCGCGCGCGAAGTCCGGCTGACCGAGCCCGAGTGGTTCGAGGGCATCCGGTTCCTGACGCGCACCGGCCAGAAGTGCGACGACAAGCGCCAGGAGTTCATCCTGCTGTCCGACCTGCTGGGCTTCTCGTCCTTGGTCAACATGATCGGCGCCGGCGTGCCGGACGGTGCCACCGAGACGACGGTGCTCGGTCCGTTCTACGTGGCCCATGCGCCGGAGTACCCCAACGGCGCGTCGATCGTGACCGGCAAGTCCGAGGGCCGGCCGCTGGTGATGCGCGGGCACGTGCGCAACCGCGAGGGCAATGCGCTCGCCGGCGCGGTGGTCGACGTCTGGCAGGCCGACGCCGCCGGCTTCTACCACGTGCAGAACCCCGACGTGCCCGAGTTCCACCTGTGCGGCCGGTTTCGCACCGACGCCAGCGGCTACTACGAGTTCAAGACCGTCAAGCCGAAGTACTACCCGGTGCCCACCGACGGCCCGGTCGGCGACCTGATCCGCGCGGCGGGCCGCCACCCGTACCGCCCCGGCCACGTGCACGCGATCGTCAGCGCCGCGGGCTACGCGCCGCTGGTCACGCACGTGTTCGATGCCGACGATCCCTACCTGGAGTCCGACGCCGTGTTCGCCGTCAAGGACTCGCTGGTCCGCAGGTTCGACTGCAGCACGTCGCCCGACGACGCGCGCCGGTGGGGCGTCGAAGCACCGTTCTACGCGACCGAGTACGATTTCGTGCTGAC
>CAYGZN010000289.1:0-4566 GCA_964354355.1 uncultured Burkholderiaceae bacterium
GGCGTCGGCGCCGAATCCCCAGAAGTAGTCGGCGCGCACCTGCCCGGCGATGGCGCCGCCGGTGTCCTGGGCGCCCATCACGCGTCGAATTGGGGCTGCGGTCACGGGATGCTCGGTGTCCACGAACACCAGGCTGCCCAGCGGGACCACCGCACGGTCGACGGCCAGCGAGCGCCCGGGCGTCAGCGGCACCCCCATCGAGCCGGGCGGGCCGGGTTCGGTGCGGCCCGCGACCGTCGGCGGCGTCGGCGGCAACTCGCGGAAGAAGACCTGGCTCGGATTGCTCTGCATGACCTGCGCGGCCTGCGTGGGGTTGTCCCGCAGCCAGCCCTTGATCGCCGGTGCGCTGACCTCGGACGGCACCAGCGCGCCGCGATCGATGAGACTGCGGCCGATCGCACGGTAAGGGTGGCCGTTCTGGTCGGCATAGCCGACCCGCACGAGCGTGCCGTCGCGCAGCCGGACGCGCCCCGATCCCTGGATCTCCAGGAAGAACGCGTCGATGGGGTCGTCGACCCACAGCAACTCATTGCCGGTCAGCGCCAGGGCGTTCTCGATCTGCGCGCGGCTGTGGTACGGCACCACGCGATCACCCTGCAGCCGCCCGCGCAGACGCATGCCCGCGAGCCTCGGCTCGACGGCGCTCAGGTCGATCGTCAGCAGGTCCGGCGGGCGGGCGTACAGCGGCACCTGCCGGTCCGACTCGCGGGTGCGGCTGCCGGTCAGCAGCGGCTCGTAGTAGCCGGTGATCAGGCCCTGCGAGCCGCCTCGCTCGTCGCGCAGGGCCCACGCGTCGAAGCGCGACTCCAGCCACACGCGCAGCCCTTCCGCGGGCAGCGCGTCCGCGGGCAGCGCGGCGAATTCGGCGCACAGGCCGGGCCACGGTGCGGGCGGGCTTGCCAGCGCGCACTGGCGCGCGATCATGTCGGCCGCGCCCTCGAGCGTGTCGCTGCGCCAGCCCGGCAGCGTCGCAGCGGGCAGCGGCCCGGCGGGCCCGGCGTCGGGGGGCGGCGTCGTGCACGCGGCCGCGGCGATGCCTGCGGCGGCGATAATCACGCGTGCGGACCAGGGGCGGGGCATGTGGGTGATCTATCTCGAGGCGGCGGTTGCCGTGGGGCTGGTGGTGCTGATCGTCTGGTGGACGATGCGCGGCAAGTAGCGTCCCCGATCAGTGCAGCGTGCGCGGCATCGCGAGCCCGAACTCGCCGATCGGCGCGTCGAACCGCGTGCCGTCCTCGGCGACGAAGAAGTAGCTGCCGTGCATCGTGCCCGACGGCGTCTCGATCTGGCTGCCGCTGGTGTACTCGAACGACTGCCCCGGGCGCAGCAGTGGCTGGTGGCCGCCGACGCCCAGGCCCGTGACCTCCCGGATGCGGCCGTTGCCGTCCTGGATCAGCCAGTGCCGGCTGATCAGCTGCGCCGGCAAGCTCCCCTGGTTGCGGATCGTCACCGTGTAGGCGAACGCGTATACGCCCTGCTCGGGGTTCGACTGCTCGGGCAGGTAGCGGCTTTCGGCCGCGACCAGGATCCGGTACTTCGGGTCGTTCGCCAAGGCGGGGTTCTCGGGGGATCGGGCTAGAATCGGATTCTAGTCGCTCGTGCATCGATGATGAACACGCCCCTCGCCCGAACCGCGCGCCTCGCGCCGAGCCTGCTGTCGGCGGACTTCGCGCGGCTGGGCGACGAGGTTCGCGCGGTGCAGGCGGCCGGGGCCGACCTGATCCACTTCGACGTGATGGACAACCACTACGTCCCGAACCTCACCGTCGGCCCGATGGTCTGCGCGGCGATCCGCCCGCACGCGACCGTGCCGATCGACGTGCACCTGATGGTCGAACCGGTCGACGCGCTGGCCGCCGAGTTCGCCCGGGCCGGGGCCGGATTCATCACGTTCCACCCCGAGGCGTCGCGCCACGTCGATCGCACGCTGCAGGTGATCCGGGACGCCGGCTGCCGCGCCGGGCTGGTCTTCAATCCGGCCACGCCCCTGCACTGGCTCGACCACGTGATGCCGCGGCTCGACATGGTGCTGCTGATGTCGGTCAACCCCGGTTTCGGTGGCCAGTCGTTCATCCCGGCCACGCTGCCCAAGCTGCGCGAGGTGCGCCGACGCATCGACGCCCACGTGGCCGCCGGCGGCCAGCCCGTGTGGCTGGAGGTCGACGGCGGGGTCAAGGTCGAGAACATCGGCGCCATCGCCGCCGCCGGGGCCGACACGTTCGTCGCGGGCTCGGCCGTGTTCGGGGCGCCCGACGCCAACGGCGGCTACGCGGGCGTGATGGCCCGGCTTCGCTCGGCAGCGCTGGCCGGATGATCCGCGCGGCCGCCGTCATCATCGACCTCGACGGCACGCTGCTGGACACCGCGGCGGACCTGGCTGCCGCCACCAACCGGATGCTGCGCGAGCTCGGCCTGCACGAGGTCCCGGTCGCGACCGTCGCGCGCTACATCGGCAAGGGGGTCGACGTGCTCGTGCACCGCGCGCTGTCCGGCAGCCTGCACGGGCGCGCGCACGAAACGCTGCACGCGCGCGGCCGCGAGTCCTTCATGCGTCACTACGCCGACGAGAACGGCCGCCAGGCGCGCCCGTATCCGGGCGTGCGCGCAGGGCTCGACGCGATGCAGGCCAAGCGCCTGCGGCTCGCGTGCGTGACGAACAAGCCGCAGCAGTTCACGCTGACGCTGCTCGAGCGCACGGGACTGCTCGCCGACTTCGAGGTGGTCCTGGGCGGCGACGTGTTGCCGCGCAGGAAGCCCGACCCGCTGCCGATGCTCGAGGTCGCGCGCCGCTTCGGGCTGCAGCCGTCGCAGGTCGTTGCGATCGGCGACTCGGTCAACGACGCGCTCGCCGCACGGGCGGCGGGAATGCCTGCGCTGCTGGTGCCCTACGGCTACAGCGAGGGACAGGACGTCAGGTCGCTCGAGGCCGATGGTATAGTCGACTCGCTGCTCGAGGCTGCAGGGCTGATCGAGCCGTCGACAGACCGCGGCCCGACGCACGGCTGCTCGACCCCCAGGTCCGCATGACCGAAATCGAATTCAAGGCGCTTGCCGCCCAGGGCTACAACCGCATCCCGCTGCTCGCGGAGTGCCTGGCCGATCTGGACACGCCGCTGTCGCTATACGTCAAGCTGATCGACCGCGAGCGGCGCGCCAACAGCTTCCTGCTCGAGTCGGTCGTGGGCGGCGAGCGCTTCGGGCGTTACTCGTTCATCGGGCTGCCGGCGCGCACGCTGCTGCGCGCGACCGGCGACGCGCTCGAGGTCGTGCGCGACGGCGCCGTCGTCGAATCGGCCAGCGGCGATCCGCTGGCCTTCGTGCGCCAGTTCCGCGACCGGTTCCGCGTCGCCGTGCGCCCCGGCCTGCCGCGGTTCTGCGGCGGGCTGGCCGGCTATTTCGGCTACGACGTCGTGCGCTTCATCGAGCCGCGGCTGGGCCCGTCGCGCAAGCCCGACCCGATCGGCACGCCCGACGTGCTGATGCTGCTGGTCGACGAACTGGCCATCGTCGACAACCTGCGCGGCAAGCTCTACCTGATCGTGTACGCCGACCCCGGCCTGCCCGACGCCTACGCGATGGCCCGCAAGCGCCTTCGCGAGCTGCAGGCGCGGCTGCAGCGTCCCGCCGTCGAGCCCGAGGATGCGCCGCTGCCCGAGGGCGAGATCCGTCGCGAGTTCGCCAAGGCGGACTACCTGGCGGCGGTGCAGCGGGCCAAGGAGTACATCGTCGCCGGCGACGTGATGCAGGTGCAGATCGGCCAGTGCCTGCGCAAGCCGTTCGCGCACTCGCCGCTGTCGCTGTACCGGGCGCTGCGATCGATCAACCCGTCGCCCTACATGTACTACTACGACTTCGGCGGGTTCCAGGTCGTGGGCGCGTCGCCCGAGATCCTGGTCCGGCAGGAATCGGTCGAGACCACCGACGCCGCGGGCCGGTCGACGCCGGCGACCAAGGTCACGATCCGTCCGATTGCCGGCACGCGCCGGCGCGGTCTGACGCCGGCGCAGGACGATGCGCTGGCCGCCGAGCTGCTCGCCGACCCGAAGGAGCGCGCCGAGCACCTGATGCTGATCGACCTGGCGCGCAACGACATCGGCCGCATCGCGCAGGTGGGCAGCGTGCAGGTGACCGACCGGATGGTCATCGAGAAGTACTCGCACGTGCAGCACATCGTGTCCAACGTCGAGGGACTGCTGGTGCCGGGGCTCGATGCACTGGACGTGCTGCGCGCGACCTTCCCGGCAGGCACGCTGACCGGCGCGCCCAAGGTCCGCGCGATGGAGATCATCGAAGAGCTCGAGCCCGTCAAGCGCGGCATCTACGGCGGCGCCTGCGGCTACCTGAGCTGGTCCGGCGAAATGGACGTCGCGATCGCGATCCGGACCGGCGTCGTCAAGGACGGGCTGCTGAACGTGCAGGCCGCCGCCGGCATCGTCTACGACTCGGTGCCCGAGGCCGAATGGCAGGAGACCGAAGTCAAGGCGCGCGCCGTGCTGCGCGCGGCCGAGGTCGTCGAGGAAGGGTTCACGCGGGAGCTGTGACGTCGTCGGCGCCCCGTGCGCGGCG
>CAYGZN010000290.1:0-4533 GCA_964354355.1 uncultured Burkholderiaceae bacterium
CTCGACGACCACGCCGTGCTCGGCCAGGTACTTGGTGACCATCGAGGCGGGGATGCCCCACTTGTCGAAACGGCCGTTGATGTCCAGTCCGGGCGTGACCAGCGTCGCCTTGATCGGGTCGAGCATGTTGAAGCCCGCCGCCACCTTGCCGAATCCGTGCCAGCGGTCGGTGGTCTTGAGAAACCACTCCTCGCGCTTGCCGACGCCGACGTGGTCGAACGCCTTGGGACCCCAGACGCGGAACCACCAGGACTCGCCGAACTCGTCGTCGACCTTCTTCATCGCCCGGCGGAAGTCCAGCGCCTCGGAGATCGACTCCTCGACCAGCGCCCGCCCGCCGGGCTGCTCCATCATCGCCGCGGCGACGTCGCACGACGCGATGATCGCGTACTGCGGCGACGTCGACGTGTGCATCAGGTACGACTCGTTGAAGCGGTAGCGGTCGAGCTTGCGCTCGACCGCGTCCTGCACCAGGATCTGCGACGCCTGCGACAGTCCGGCCAGCAGCTTGTGCGTCGACTGCGTCGAAAACACCATCGTGTTCTGGGCGCGCGGTCGATTCTCGCCGATTGCGTGCATCTCGTGGTAGAAGGAGTGGAATGCCGCGTGCGGCAGCCACGCCTCGTCGAAGTGCAGGTTGTCGATGTAGCCGCCGAGCGACGACTTGATCTTCTCGACGTTGTAGACGATGCCGTCGTACGTCGACTGCGTGATCGTCATCACCTGCGGCCGCGCGGACTTGTCCTTGATCAGCGGGTTGGCAGCGATCTTCTTCTGGATGCTCTCGGGGCTGAACTCCTCGAGCGGGATCGGCCCGATGATGCCGAGGTGGTTGCGTGTGGGCTGCAGGAAGATCGGCACGGTGCCGGTCATGATGATCGCGTGCAGCACGCTCTTGTGGCAGTTGCGATCCACCAGCACGATGTCGTCGGTGGCCACGGTCGAGTGCCAGACGATCTTGTTGGACGTGGACGTCCCGTTGGTCACGAAGAACAGGTGGTCGGCGCTGAAGATGCGCGCGGCATTGCGCTCGCTGGCAGCGACCGGACCGGTATGGTCCAGCAGCTGGCCGAGCTCGTCGACGGCGTTGCACACGTCGGCGCGCAGCATGTTCTCGCCGAAGAACTGGTGGAACATCTGGCCGACCGGGCTCTTGAGGAACGCGACGCCGCCGGAGTGCCCAGGGCAGTGCCAGGAGTAGGAGCCGTCGTTGGCGTAGTGCACCAGCGCCTTGAAGAACGGCGGCGCCAGCGAGTTCATGTAGTTCGTCGCCTCGCGGATGATGTAGCGCGCAACGAACTCCGGCGTGTCCTCGAACATGTGGATGAAGCCGTGCAGCTCCTTGAGGATCTCGTTCGGGATGTGCTGCGACGTGCGCGTCTCGCCGAACAGGAAGATCGGGATGTCCGCGTTGCGGTTGCGCGTCTCGCGGATGAAGCGCCGCAGCTCGCGAACCGCCTTGCTCTCGTCGCCCTCCTCGTTGATCTCCTCGTCGTCGATCGACACGATGAACGCCGACGCACGCGCGGCCTGATTCGCGACCATCGACACGTCCACATAGGTGAAGCCGCCGACGACCTCCATGCCCTGGTCCTCGATCGCCTTGGCCAGCGCGCGGATGCCCAGGCCGCTGGCCGAATCGGACTTCCAGTCTTCGTCGATGATGATGACGGGGAATCGGAACTTCATCGGGCAGCACTCCGCTGGGGTGAGCGCGCGCCGCGGGCCGTCGCGCGCCAGGATCGGGCGCAAGTAGACCACAATTCCCGCTGCGACGGACGCCGCGGGGCTCGGTAGAATCCCCTAACCACGTGACCGGCCTCCAGACATGGCGCTGACGCTACAGGACAAGCTCGTCGTTGCGATCTCGTCGCGGGCGCTGTTCGACTTCGAGGCCGAGAACCGGCTGTTCGAGGGCAGCGACGACCGGGCGTACATGGCGCTGCAGATGCAGCGCCTCGACGTGCCCGCAGAGGGCGGCGTCGCGCTGGCGCTGGTGCGCAAGCTGCTCGCCTTCAACGCCGCCGGCGAGCACCGGGTCGAGGTCGTGATCCTGTCGCGCAACGACCCGACCAGCGGCATGCGCGTGTTCCGCTCGGCCAGGCACCACGGGCTGGCGCTGGAGCGCGGTGTGTTCACGCGCGGCCGCACGCCGTTCGCCTACCTCAAGGCGCTGGGCGCCCACCTGTTCCTGTCGACCAACGAGGGCGACGTGCGCAGCGCGCTGGAGGCCGGCTATCCGGCCGCCCGCGTCTACCCCGAGTCGGCCCGCAGCGCGGGCTCGCATCCCGACGAGGTGCGGATCGCCTTCGACGGCGACGCGGTGCTGTTTTCGGACGAGGCCGAGCAGGTGTTCCAGCGGCACGGGCTGGACGCCTTCCAGCACCACGAGCACATCCGTGCCGACACGCCGCTGCCGCCCGGCCCGTTCAAGCCGCTGCTCGAGGCGCTGCACAAGCTGCGCAGCGACAGCGGCTGCACGATGCGCATTCGCACCGCGCTGGTCACGGCCCGCAGCGCGCCGGCGCACGAGCGGGCGATCCGCACGCTGATGGCGTGGAACATCGAAGTCGACGAGGCGATGTTCCTGGGCGGGCTCGAGAAGGGGCCGTTCCTGCGCGAATTCGAGCCGGATTTCTTCTTCGACGACCAGACGCGCCACTGCGAGTCGGCCGCGCAGGTGGGCCCGACCGGGCACGTCGTGCCGTCCGGGCCGGCATGACGCCGCCCCACCACGAGTCCGCACCCGTCAGCGCTTTCTGAGCGCGGCGAAGGCCGCAGCCATCGCGGTGGGCGTGGTCGGTCCGCGGGCGCCGCCCCGCGGACCCGGGGCTCAGTGCACGGTCCGTTCGAAGCGGAACTTGCCCTTGTCGAAGTCGACCGGCACCACGTCCTTGGGCCCGAACTTGCCCTCGAGGATCAGCTTCGCGACCGGGTTCTCGATGCTCTGCTGGATCGCGCGCTTGAGCGGGCGCGCGCCGTAGATCGGGTCGAAGCCGACCTTGGCGACCTCGTCCAGCGCGCGGTCCGACACGGTCAGCGCCAGATCACGCTCGGCCAGCCGCTGCTCGAGCCGCTTGAGCTGGATGCGGGCGATCGCCCGGATCTGTTCGGCGCCCAGCGCGTGGAACACGACGATCTCGTCGATGCGGTTGATGAACTCGGGCCGGAAGTGCGCCTTGACCTCGCCCATGACCGCCTCGCGGATCAGGTCGGGATCGGCCTTCTCGATCGAGAGCCGCTGGATCTCGTGCGAGCCGAGGTTGGACGTCATCACGATCACGGTATTCTTGAAGTCCACGGTGCGGCCCTGGCCGTCGGTCATCCGGCCGTCGTCGAGCACCTGCAGCAGCACGTTGAAGACGTCCGGGTGGGCCTTCTCGACCTCGTCGAACAGGATCACGCTGTATGGGTTGCGGCGCACGGCCTCGGTCAGGTAGCCGCCTTCGTCGTAGCCGACGTACCCCGGGGGGGCGCCGATCAGCCGCGACACCGAGTGCTTCTCCATGAACTCGGACATGTCGATGCGGATCATGTGCTCTTCGGAGTCGAACAGGAAACCCGCCAGCGCCTTGCACAACTCGGTCTTGCCGACACCCGTGGGCCCGAGGAACAGGAACGAACCGTAGGGTCGGCCGGGGTCCGCCAGCCCGGCGCGCGAGCGGCGGATCGCATCGGACACCAGCGTGACGGCCTCGTCCTGGCCCACGACGCGCTCGTGCAGCTTGTCTTCCATCTTGAGCAGCTTGTCGCGCTCGCCCTGCATCATCTTGGACACGGGAATGCCGGTCGCGCGCGACACGACTTCGGCAATCTCCTCGGCGCCGACCTGCGTGCGCAGCAGCTTCGGGCGCGCCGATCCGCCCTTGCCCTGCTCGGCCTGATGCGCGGCCTGCAGCCGGCCCTCGAGCTCGGGAAGCTTGCCGTACTGGATCTCGGCGACCTTGTCGAACTGACCCTTGCGCTGCAGCTCGGTCATCTGCGCGCGCAGCCGGTCGATCTCGGCCTTGATGTGGGCACTGCCCTGCACGGCCGCCTTCTCGGCCCGCAGCACCTCGTCGAGGTCGGCGTACTCCTTCTGCAACCGGGTGATCTCCTGCTCGATCAGGTCGAGCCGCTTGCGCGACGCCTCGTCGGTTTCCTTCTTGACCGCCTCGCGCTCTATCTTGAGCTGGATCAGCCGGCGGTCGAGCTTGTCCATCGACTCCGGCTTGGAGTCGATCTCCATCTTGATGCGCGCGGCAGCTTCGTCGATCAGGTCGATCGCCTTGTCCGGCAGGAAGCGGTCGGTGATGTAGCGGTTGGACAGCTCGGCCGCGGCGACGATCGCCGGGTCGGTGATGTCGATGCCGTGATGCAGCTCGTAGCGCTCCTGCAGCCCGCGCAGGATCGCGATCGTGGCTTCGACACTCGGCTCGCCGACCAGCACCTTCTGGAACCGGCGCTCGAGCGCGGCGTCCTTCTCGATGTACTTGCGGTACTCGTCCAGCGTGGTGGCGCCGACGCAATGCAGCTCGCCGCGCGCCAGCGCCG
>CAYGZN010000291.1:0-4513 GCA_964354355.1 uncultured Burkholderiaceae bacterium
GGTGTCGGCCCGGATGCCCTCGGCGGCGAGGGCGCCGGCGGCGCGCGCGAGGCTTGCGGCGTCGCGGCCGTTGAGCACGACGCGTGCGCCCGCGCTGCCCAGCGCACGGGCCAGCGCCAGGCCGATGCCGCGGCTCGAGCCGGTGACGAGGGCGATGCGCCCGGTGAGGTCGAACAGCGGGTGCGCAGCGGGCATCGGCGGTTGCGGCGCGGGTTCGCCGCGCGCGCTCACGTAGAATTGGGGGATGGCGAATCTTCTCGCAAACCTCAACGAGCGGCAACTGGCGGCGGTCACGCTGCCGCCGCAGCACGCGCTGATCCTGGCGGGCGCCGGCAGCGGCAAGACGCGCGTGCTCACCACGCGCATCGCGTGGCTGATCCAGACCGGGCAGGTGAGCCCGCACGGCGTGCTGGCGGTGACGTTCACCAACAAGGCTGCGCGCGAGATGATGACGCGCCTGTCCGCGATGCTGCCGATCAACACGCGCGGCATGTGGATCGGCACGTTCCACGGCCTGTGCAACCGGCTGCTGCGCGCGCACCACCGCGACGCGGCGCTGCCTCAGACGTTCCAGATCCTCGATTCGGCCGACCAGCTGGCCGCGATCAAGCGGCTGCTCAAGGCGCTGAACGTCGACGACGAGAAGTACCCGCCGCGCAACCTGCAGTTCTTCATCAACGGGGCCAAGGACGAGGGCCTGCGCGCAAAGGACGTCGAGGTCGTCGACGACTACAACCGGCGCTTCGTCGAGCTGTACGCGGCCTACGACGCGCAGTGCCAGCGCGAGGGCGTGGTCGACTTCGCCGAGCTGCTGCTGCGCAGCCACGAGCTGCTCGAGCGCAACGAGCCGCTGCGCGAACACTATCGCAACCGCTTCCGGCACATCCTGGTCGACGAGTTCCAGGACACCAACGCGCTGCAGTACAAGTGGCTGAAGCAGCTCGCAGGACCCGGCAACGCGCTGTTCGCGGTGGGCGACGACGACCAGTCGATCTACGCGTTTCGCGGTGCCAACGTCGGCAACATGGCGGCGTTCGAGCGCGAGTTCCGGGTGGCGAACCTGATCAAGCTCGAGCAGAACTACCGCTCGCACGGCAACATCCTCGATTGCGCGAACCACCTGATCCGCCAGAACGCCAGCCGTCTGGGCAAGGAGCTGTGGACCGACGCCGGCAGCGGCGAGCCGGTCCGCGTGCACGAAGCCGTGACCGACTCGCAGGAAGCGCAGTGGCTGATCGAGGAGGCCCGTGGCCTGATCGGCGAGGGGTACCTGCGCAGCGACGTCGCGGTCCTGTACCGCTCCAACGCGCAGTCGCGGGTGCTCGAGCACGCGCTGTTCTCGGCCGGCATCCCTTACCGGGTCTACGGCGGGCTGCGCTTCTTCGAGCGCGCCGAGGTCAAGCACGCGCTGGGATACCTGCGGCTGATGGAGAACCCCAACGACGACACCGCGTTCCTGCGCGTGGTGAACTTCCCGGTGCGCGGCATCGGTGCGCGCTCGATCGAGCAGCTGCAGGACGCCGCGCGCGCCGCGAACCTGAGCCTGTACGCGGCCGTGCACGTGGTGCGCGGCGCGGCGGCGGCCAAGCTCGGCGGCTTCGTCGGGCTGATCGAGCGCCTGCGCACGGAGACGGCTTCGCTGGCGCTGCCCGAGGCCGTCGAGCACGTCGTCGAGCGCAGCGGCCTGATCACCCACTACCAGTCGGAACGCGAGGGCCAGGACCGCATCGACAACCTGCGCGAGCTGGTCAACGCGGCGGCGGCGTTCCTGTCCGAGCAGGGCATCGGCCTCGACGTGCCGGCAAACCTGGGCGTGTCGGCGCCGGCCGCGGCCCCGGCCGGGGCCGCGGGGACCGGGACGTCGGCGACGCACGACGTGGCGACGGCGGCCGTTGGTGGCGTGGCCGCGGCCGACACGGTCGCGGGCGCGGCGGTGATCGACGCCGACGCGATGCCTCGGACGACGCCGCTGGCGTCGTTCCTGGCGCACGCGTCGCTCGAATCGGGCGACAACCAGGCGGGCGAGGGCACCGATGCGCTGCAGCTGATGACCGTGCACGCGGCCAAGGGACTGGAGTTCGATGCCGTGTTCATCACCGGGCTCGAGGAGGGTCTGTTTCCCCACGAGAACTCGGTCACCGAGGTCGCCGGTCTCGAGGAGGAGCGGCGGCTGATGTACGTGGCGATCACCCGCGCCCGCAAGCGCCTGTACCTGTCGTTCTCGCAGACCCGCATGCTGCACGGGCAGACGCGTTACAGCCTGAAGTCGCGGTTCATCGACGAGCTTCCGGAGCCGACGCTCAAGTGGCTGACGCCGCGCACCGGGCTGGTCGGCGGCGGATTCGACGGGCGCCGTGGCGGCTGGGGCGGATCGGGCGCCTGGGGCGCTCGCGACGCCGGCTACGCGGCGGGCGGTCCTGCATCCGCCGGCGGGGCGGCCAGCGGCGGGGTGCGCTCGGCCGACGCGCGACTGGCTGCCCGATTCGACCGCGGACTGTCGTGGCGAATCGGCCAGAGCGTGGCCCACTCGCGCTTTGGCGAGGGTGTCATCATCAACATCGAGGGCAGCGGCGCCGACGCGCGCGTGCAGGTCAACTTCGGGCGCGAGGGCGTCAAGTGGCTGGCGTTGTCGGTGGCGAAACTGGAGGCGGTGGGCTGAGGTCGGCGACCACGTCGCGATAGGTCGGCCAGAACGAGCAGTACAGCGCGCACAGCATCACCAGCGACAGCGGCGACAGCAGCATCGGCAGCACGCCGGGCGAGACGACCGCCTTGGTCACCTGCACCAGCACCGACAGCCCGACCGCGACCGCGAACCAGGCCACCAGGTACACGACGAACGCCCCGCGGTTGCGCCAGACGGCGAACAGGCTGTAGAACAGCGCCTTGACCGGATGCAGTCCGTGCCAGGCGACGAACACCGGCGCGTACCACATCGCCATCTGCACCGGCGTGTACAGCACCAGGAACACCAGCGCGGCGTAGACGACGCTGCCCTGGCTCAGCGCCGGGTCGTCGTTGCCGATTGCGCCGGTCGCGATCCGGAACAGCGTGCCGCCGTCGGCGAACATCGACACCGCCAGCACCGCGACGGTCAGCACGCAGTTGATCGCGCCCAGCAGCAGCAGCGCGCGCAGCCCCTTCTGGCCGCCTTCGCCCAGGGCCGAGAACAGGGTCCACGGCGCGGGCATCGCCCCGGCTTCCGCGATGCGCACCGCCCGCATGAACCCGACGGCCAGGGCCGGCGTCAGCACCAGCGGCGCGAACCCGCCCACGACCGGAATCACCGTCGGCAGCACGATCGTGAACAGGAACAGCACCGTCATGCCCAGCAGCGCCAGCGGCCGGCGGCGCATCAGCCGGAAGCCTTCGAGCATCCATCGCCAGCCGGTGCCGGCGGGCACCTCGAGCACCTGCATCAGTGACCCTTCCCGGCGATCGCCGGCAATGACGGAACGTGCGCGCGCCGCTCGCGCAGGATCCGCTCGAAGTGCGCCGGGTCCTTGGGCGTGACGAGCTCCGCAGGCCGCGGCAGGTACAGGTCGAACAGGCGTGACACCCAGAAACGCAGCGCGGCAGCCCGCAGCATCATCGGCCAGGCCGCGTGCTCGTGCGGCGTCAGCGCCCGGACCCCCTGGTAGGCGCCCACGAGGGCCTGCAGGCGCGCGTCGTCGAGCCTTCCCGAGGTGTCGTCGATGCACCAGTCGTTGCTGGTGACGGCCAGGTCGAACAGCCACGTGTCCCGGCCGGCGAAATAGAAGTCGATCACGCCGCCGAGCCGGTCGGCCTCGAACAGCACGTTGTCGCGGAACAGGTCCGCGTGGACGACGAACGCCTGCAGCGCGATGCAACCGGCGGACTGCGCGAACCGGCGCTGTGCGTCGATCTCGTCGCGCAGCAGCGCGGCCGAGGCCGAAGGCATGAACGGCTCGACGCGTGGCGCCGTGGCGACCCACCAGTCGAGCCCGCGGGGGTTGGACAGCTGGCCGTCGTAGTCGCGCGCGGCCCGGTGCATGCGCGCAAGCAGATCGCCGACCTGGCGGCAGTGCACCACGCCCGGGTGCGCCACGCCGTGCCCGGGCAGGCGTGTGACCAGCGCGGCCGGCTTGCCGTGCAGGGGCGACGTCAGCGCGCCGCCGCGGTCGGCGACGGGGTCGGGGCAGGGGATGCCGCGCGAGGCGAGGTGGTGCATCAGGTTCAGGTAGAACGGCAACTGGTCGGCTCGCAGCCGCTCGAAGATCGTCAGCACGAATCGCCCCGCCGCGGTCGTCACGAAGTAGTTCGTGTTCTCGACGCCGGTGGCGATTCCCTCGAACCCGACCAGCTCGCCGACATCGAAGCGACCGAGCCAGTCGATCAGCGCTTCGCGGGTGACGGCGGTGAAGACGGCCATGAGCCGGCGGGGGCGGGTGGAAACGACGGATTCTAGCAGTCGGGCGGTTCGGCCCTGCGCAGGGACTGGCGCGAGCGCGTCGGGCCGGTCGTCGCACTGCGCTCCGTGGCCCGCGGCCCT
>CAYGZN010000292.1:0-4508 GCA_964354355.1 uncultured Burkholderiaceae bacterium
CCGGGCAGCCCCGATGCCGCGGGCGCCGCGGCGCCTGATTCGATGCTCATCGGCTTGCGCTCCAGTTCACGCACGAGAATCACGCGCCGCCCCGGCGCATCGGCCGGCGGATTGGCGACGCGCTCGAAACGCACCAGCAGCTCGTACTGGAGGCCGGGCGCGTACTCGAAGCCCTCGATGCGGCCGTAGTGGTTCTTCCAGGGCCCGTCCGGCGCGTCGCGATAACGCATGCACTTCATCGGGGCCACGCCGACGCAGTCGGCCAGGCTCGGGGCGATCGTCCACCGGACGGCGTCCGCGGCCGCGGCACCCGCGGTGGCGGAGGGGGCATCCGCCGTGGCGACCGCGGCGCCGGCGGCCGCGCCCGGGGCGCCGGCGCCTGCGCCCGATACCGGCGGCGGTTTCGAGGAAGCCGCCGCGCCCGGATCGGTCGGCGAACAACCGGCGGCCGCGGCCAGCAGCAGCAGCGCCGAAGGCCAGCGAACTGCACTCGGGAACATACGCATCGCGACTCCGACCCCTGCACGCATCGACGCGCCTATCTTAGCCGCTGTCGTATAGTCCCGTGCATTGCGACCCGCTGCGGAGCCATTTCGATGATGCGATTCAGTCCCGGCCTGGGGGCCATCCGCGGATGGCTCCCGCTCGCCGCCCTGATGGCCGCTTGTGCCGCGGCGCCTGCGGCCGCGCAGGACCTGTCGCGCGGGCGCGCGCTGTACGAGAACCGCTGCACCGCGTGCCACGAAACCTCGGTCCACCAGCGGGCCAGCCGCAAGGCGCAGAGCTTCGCGGCGCTGCGCGCCGAGGTCGAGCGCTGGAATGCCACCACCGGCGGCGACTGGAAACGCGACGAGGTCGACCAGGTCTCTGCCTACCTCAACGAGCGCTACTACCGCTTCGACTGCCCGCCCGCCGTGTGCAAGGCGGCGGGCAGCACCGTCACGCCCCGCGCTGAGGCGGGCGCGGCGCGTGACCCTGCCGGTGGCCGCTGACCGGCCGCCCCCGCGAGGCCGGCGCACCGTTGCGCGTGCCGGGTTGCGATCCGCCGGCCCGCCCGCTCGGTGACCAGCGGCCCGGGTGGGCCGGTCCGGCGTGCGGCTGCGCCGGACGATGCCCGCGCGTCGGCTCGAAGCCAGGCACCGCGATGCGCTCGATCGGCTGACGAAGCAGCCGCTCGATGTCGGCGAGCATCTTGACCTCCTCGGCGTCCACCAGCGACACCGCGGCACCCTCGCTGCCGGCACGCCCGGTGCGCCCGATCCGGTGCACGTAGTCCTCGGGAACGTTGGGCAGCTCGTAGTTCACCACGTGCGGCAACTGGTCGATGTCGAGCCCGCGTGCGGCGATGTCCGTCGCCACCAGCACCGGCACCGACCCATCCTTGAAGCCGGCCAGCGCCTTGGTACGTGCCGACTGGCTCTTGTTGCCGTGGATCGCCGACGCGGCGATGCCGTCCTTCTCCAGCTGGTCGGCCAGACGGTTGGCGCCGTGCTTGGTGCGCGTGAACACCAGCACCTGGCGCCAGCGGTTCTGCACGATCAGCTGCGCAAGCAGCTCGCGTTTGCGAGACTGGTCGACCAGGTGCACGCTCTGGCGCACCAGCTCGGACGGCGTATTGCGGCGGGCGACCTCGATGCTCAGCGGGTCCTTGAGCAGGCCGTCGGCCAGTTCGCGGATCTCGTCGGAGAAGGTCGCGGAGAACAGCAGGTTCTGGCGCTGGCGCGGCAGCAGCGACAGGATCCGGCGGATGTCGCGGATGAAGCCCATGTCGAGCATCCGGTCGGCCTCGTCGAGCACCAGGATCTCGATGGCGGACAGGTCCACCGTGCGCTGCCCGACGTGGTCGAGCAGGCGCCCGGGCGTGGCCACGAGGATGTCGATGCGCCCGCGCAGCGCCGTGATCTGCGGGTTGATGTTGACGCCGCCGAAGACGGTCATCGACTTCATCGGCATGTACTTGCCGTAGGTGCGCACCGACTCCTCGACCTGCGCGGCCAGCTCGCGCGTCGGGGTCAGCACCAGGCAGCGCGGCTTGCCGGCCCTGGACAGCGTCGGCTTGCCGTCGGCACCGGGCTGCGACAGGCGCTGCAGGATCGGCAGCACGAAGCCCGCGGTCTTGCCGGTGCCGGTCTGGGCGGCGCCACGCAGGTCGCGGCCCTGCAGCACGGCAGGGATCGCCTGCAGCTGGATGGGGGTGGGCGTTTCGTAGCCGGCGTCGGCGACGGCGCGCAAAAGCGGAGCAACCAGCCCGAGGCCGGCGAATTTCGATTCAGTGTTCATTCTCAGGGTTCCAGCGACAGCCCGTCGCTCAGAATCCGAGAGACACCAATCGAGCCGAACGTATCAGGGGGTTTGGGAAGGTGAAGGGCCGCGGCGATTGGTAGAGCGCAGCCGGTCGATCGGTGTCGCGCAACGCGCTGTACCCATCGATGGCGGATCATACCACCGATTGCGCAACGCAACATGACCGTCGATCGGCCCGGTCGGCTGACGTCGGCTGACTATACTGACGCCATGAGCAGGATCTCGGACATCCGCAAGAGCTACGAGCGCGACGCGCTCGAGGAGCACCGGGCCCACGGCGAGCCGCTGGGGCAGTTCCGCACGTGGATGCAGCACGCGCTCGAGTCGGGCATCGACGAGCCCAACGCGATGACGCTCGCCACCGTGTCGCCCGAGGGGCGGCCGTCGACGCGGGTGGTGCTGATCAAGGGTTTCGACGAGCGCGGCATCGTCTGGTTCACCAACTACGACAGCCGCAAGGGCCGCGAGCTGGCGGTGAACCCGCGTGCGGCGCTGCAGTTCCACTGGGTCGCGCTGGAGCGCGTGGTTCGCATCGAGGGCGCCGTCACGCGGGTGGACCCCGCGGAGTCCGACGAGTACTACGCGTCGCGCCCGCTGGCGTCGCGCATCGGGGCCTGGGCGTCCGAGCAGAGCCGGCCGATCGCATCGCGCGCGACGCTGGTGGCGCGGGCCGCCGAGTTCGGACTGAAGTTCGGCCTGCACCCGCCGCGGCCCGGGCACTGGGGCGGCTACCGGCTGGCGCCCGACTACTGGGAGTTCTGGCAGGGACGCCCGTCCCGCCTGCACGACCGGCTCGCGTACCGCCTGGCCGACGACGGGACCTGGGTGCGCGAGCGGCTCGCGCCCTGAGCCGGCACGGCCGTCAGGACCGCCGGATGACGGCGCACGCGACGCGCGCGCCCGAATTGCCCGTCGGCTGGGTCTTGTAGTCGTCCGGGTCCTTGTGGACGATGAGGCCGCGCCCGACGATGTCGGCATCGCCCGCGCCGACCGTGATCACGTCGAGCTCGATGACCATCGATGCGTTGCCGCCCGCGTCCGCCACCAGCATCGGCAGGTCGCCCGCGTGCCGCTCGACGGTGGTGTGTGCCGCGTGCGGCTTGCCGCGCGGGTTGAAGTGCCCCCCGGTGCTCATGCCGTCGCCCGAGCTGCAGTCGCCCTTCTCGTGGACGTGGAAGCCGTGGCCACCCGGGGTCAGTCCGGTCACGTCGGCGCGCATGACCACCTTGTCGCCTTTCTGCGTGAACGTGACGGTGCCGCGCGCGGTGTTGCCCGTCGTCGGCTCCAGCGTCGCCACCGCCGACGGACCCGTGGGCGCCATCGACGTGCAGCCCGCGATCAGTGCTCCCAAAGCCATCCAGCCGATTCTGCGTTTCATGTCGTCTCCATCCGGAATTCGTGGGTTGCCCGCAGGGTGCCCGTCGCTGCCGGGCGGGCGGGCGGCCGCGTGCGCGTCGCGCCATCATAGGGCAATTCAGCGGGGGCCCAGCGATTCGCGCTCGAGCAGGAGGTAGGTGTTGTACGCGTTGCGCCGGTTGGCCGCGCCGAAGGCCGGCTGGCCGCTGAAGCGCGACCAGTCGGTGCGCGCGTAGGCCTCGTCGAAAGGCGTCATGTCCTGCGCCGCACGACCCATCTGCTCGCGCAGGAAGCGCAGGTAGTCGCGGGTCATCGACAGGTCGCGCGCCGCGTCGGTCGATGCGGCGCCGTGGCCGCCGACCATCACCCTCGGCGCGCGCGCCGCCAGCCCGTCGAGCGCCGCCAGCCAGCCCTTGCTGTCGGCGTCGCCGACGAAGGGGATGCGCGCGCCGAACGCGAGGTCGCCCGCGAACAGCACGCCATCGTCCTCGACGAACATCATCAGGTCTTCGGGCGTGTGCGCCGGGCCGACCGGGATCAGCGTGAACCGCAGGCCGCCGAGCCGGAACACGGTCTCGCCGTCGATCCAGTGGTCCGCCGGCACGATGCGCGCATCGGCGGTCACCCATGGCGCCAGCGACTCGCGCCGCTCGGCCAGACGCGCGATCGGCGCATCGGTCCGCAGGTACTCGCGCCCGAGTGCGTGGGCCCAGATCTCGGCGCCCGCGTCCTTGAACGCCTGCAGCCCGTAGAAGTGGTCTGCGTGATAGTGGCTGACGACCACGTGCCGCACGGGCAGCGCCGTGATCGTGCGGGGCAACACCAACACGACAACGCGCGTGTGGGGC
>CAYGZN010000293.1:0-4473 GCA_964354355.1 uncultured Burkholderiaceae bacterium
CTGGGCGTGCTCAACCTGCTGCCCATCCCGGTGCTCGACGGAGGCCATTTGGTATATTACGGTCTTGAAGCGATCAAGGGAAAGCCGCTGTCAGAGCGGTTCCTGCAGATCAGTCAGAAGGCAGGCCTCGCCGTCGTCGGATCGCTGATGGTGGTTGCGCTGTTCAATGACCTGAGCAGGCTATTCGGCGGCTGAACGCGTCGGGTTGGCCGGCCAACCCGGGAGTTTCATGCGTCCGTTCGCGAAAACCGTGTTCGCGCTCGCCGCGAGCATGCTCACACAGCTTGCTTGGGCGTTCGATCCCTTCGTCGTTCGGGACATCAGGCTGGTGGGCGTTCAGCGGGTGGAGCCGGGCGCGGTGTTCGGCTACCTGCCGGTGCGCGTCGGCGAGCGCCTCGACGACGACAAGGCGGCGGCGGCGGTGCGTGCGCTGTACGGCACCGGGCTGTTCAACGACGTGCGGCTCGAAGTCGAAGGCGAGGTGCTCGTCGTCTACCTCGAGGAGCGGCCGGCGATCGCGTCGGTCGAGATCAGCGGCTCCAAGGACATCGACTCCGAAGCGCTGCTCAAGGGGCTCAAGGAAATCGGCCTGGCCGAGTCGCGCATCTACGACCGTGCGCTGCTCGAACGCGCCGAGCAGGAGATCAAGCGCCAGTACCTGACCCGCGGCAAGTACGCGGTCAAGATCACGTCGACGGTCACCCCGCTCGAGCGCAACCGGGTCGCGATCTCGATGCTGATCGACGAGGGCGCGGACGCGCGGATCACGCAGATCCGCATCGTCGGCAACAAGGCGTTCTCCGAGAAGACGCTGCTCGAGCAACTGTCGCTGACGACCCCGACGTGGCTGTCCTGGTACACCAAGACCGACCAGTACTCGCGCGAGAAGCTGGCCGGCGACCTCGAGACGCTGCGCTCCTACTACCTGAACCGCGGCTACCTGGAGTTCTCGATCGACTCGACGCAGGTCTCGATCGACCCCGATCGTGAAGGGGTCTACATCGCGGTCAACGTCACCGAAGGCGAGCAGTTCACCGTGACGGGATGGCGCTTCACGGGCAACACGCTGGGGCGAGACAAGGAGCTCGAGGCGCTGATGCAGATCAAGCCGGGCGAAGTCTTCTCGGGCGAGCGCCTGAGCGAGTCGACCCGCGCGATCACCGACCTGTTCGGGATCATCGGGTACGCCTTCGCGAACGTCAACGCGATTCCCGAGGTCGACCGCGCCAAGCGCGAGGTCTTCTTCAACATCGCCATCGACCCGGGGCGGCGCTCGTACGTGCGGCGCATCAACATCTCCGGCAACGCCCGCACCCGCGACGAGGTCGTCCGCCGCGAAATCCGGCAGTACGAGGGGGCATGGTACGACGCCGACCGGATCCGGGTCTCGCGCGAGCGGCTCAACCGGCTGGGCTATTTCACGTCGGTCTCGATCGAGCCGCAGCCGGTTCCCGATGCGCCCGACCAGGTCGACCTCAACGTCACGATCGAGGAACGGTCGACCGGCCAGTTCCTGCTGGGGGTGGGCTTCTCCAGCACCGACAGCCTGGTGCTGACCGCCTCGGTCAACCAGCAGAACTTCTTCGGCACGGGCAAGTCGCTGGGCCTGAACATCAACACCGGCAAGACGCAGCGCACGCTGGTGCTGAACTCGACCGATCCGTACTTCACGCAGGACGGGGTCAGCCGTTCGTTCGACGCGTTCTACCGGCGCCTCAACGCGATCGACCTGAACCTCGGCGACTACGTGCTGACGACCTCGGGCGTCGGGCTGCGATTCGGGCTGCCGTACACCGAGATCGACCGGATCACCTTCGGCGTCGCCTATGAGAGCAACGACATCCAGCTTGGAGCGAATCCGCCGTCCCAGTACGTGGACTACGTCGCAGCCTACGGGCCCAACAGCTGGGCGGTGCTGGGCGTGCTGGGCTGGACGCGCGACAACCGCGACAGTTCGATCACGCCCACGCGGGGCTCGATCACGACCGCGGCGATGGATTTCACGTTTCCGGTCGGCGACCTTCGCTACGTGCGCGCGGGGTTGCTCCACCAGCACTACTTCCCGTTGACCAAGGACTACACGCTGGCGCTCAGCGGCGACATCGCCAAGGGCTGGTCGCCCAGCGGGTACCTGTACCCGATCTTCAAGAACTACTACGTCGGGGGCATCGGCTCGGTTCGCGGCTTCGAGCCGAACAGCCTGGGGCCGACCAACTCCGCCGGCACGCCGATCGGCGGCCAGGCCAAGATCGTGGGCAGCGCCGAGTTCCTGTTCCCGCTGCCGGGCTCCGGCAACGACCGCTCGATCCGCCTGTTCGGCTTCACCGACGTCGGCAACGTGTTCACCGACAGGATCGAGCTCTCCGAGCTGCGCGCCTCGGCGGGTGTCGGGCTGAGCTGGCTGTCACCGCTGGGTCCGCTGAAGCTCTCGCTCGGCTGGCCGATCCGGCGCGAGCCCACCGACAAGCTGCAGAAGTTCCAGTTCCAGATCGGCACCGGCTTCTGACCGTCCGGCGGTCCGGTCCGCGGCCCGATTCTGTGCGAGAATTCGCCGCGCAAGGGCAGCAGGGGGATACGGCTTGATGATGCATGTGATGCGGTTCTTCGTCGCGGCCACGCTGGCGGCGGTCGCGGGGCTCGCGCTGGCCCAGGATGCGATGCGCATCGGCTTCGTGAACACCGAGCGGATCCTGCGCGACTCCAACGCGGCCAAGGCCGCGCAGCAAAAGCTCGAGCAGGAGTTCTCGCGTCGCGACAAGGAGCTGCAGGAGACCGCCGCGCGTCTCAAGGGAATGTCGGAGAAGCTCGACCGGGACGCGTCGGTGCTGTCCGACACCGACCGGGTTCGCCGCCAGCGCGAACTCGCCGAACTCGACAAGGATTTCCAGCGCAAGCAGCGCGAGTTCCGCGAAGACCTGAACCAGCGCCGTAACGAGGAACTCGCCGCGGTGATCGAGCGCGCCAACCGGGTCATCAAGCAGCTCGCCGAGCAGGAGAAGTACGACATCGTCCTGCAGGAGGCGGTCTTTGCGTCCCCGCGCATCGATATCACCGACAAGGTGCTGCGCGCGCTGAACAGCGCCAAGTAGGGCCGGCCGGTGCGACGCGCACTGCCCGAGCCCGTCACGGTCGCCGCGATCGTTGCACGCCTGGGCGGCGCGCTGCAGGGTGCCCCGGCCGTGCCGATCCGCGCGCTGGCCACGCTGGCCGGCGCCGGACCCGACGCGATCAGCTTCCTGACCCACCGCCGCCACGCCGCGGCCGCACGGGCCAGCCGGGCGGGCGCGCTGATCGTTGCACCGGCGCTGGCGGACACCGCGGGCACCGCGGCTGCGCGGATCCTGACCGAAGACCCCTACCTGTACTTCGCGCGCCTGGCGCAGTGGTTCGATGCGCTGACGGCACGTGCGCGTGCGCCCGGTGTGGACCCGTCGGCGACGGTCGCGGCCGACGCTGTGCTGGCCCCTGGCGTGCGGGTGTGCGCCGGGGCGGTGATCGAGTCGGGCGCAACGCTGTCCGACGGCTGTGACGTCGGCCCGGGCTGCGTGATCGGCGCAGGTTCGACGCTCGGCGCGGGCACGCGCCTGCATGCCAACGTGACGGTCTACCACGACTGCGAAATCGGCGAGCGCTGCATCGTGCACTCGGGCACGGTGATCGGTGCCGACGGGTTCGGCTTCGCGCCGTCGGCGCAGGGCTGGGTCAAGATCCCGCAGCTGGGCGGCGTGCGCATCGGCGACGACGTCGAGATCGGCTCGAACTGCTCGATCGATCGCGGTGCGCTCGACGACACCGTGATCGAGTCGGGCTGCAAGATCGACAACCTGGTGCAGGTCGCGCACAACGTGCGCATCGGCGCGGGGACCGCGATCGCCGGCTGCGTCGGCATCGCCGGCAGCGCGGTGATCGGGCGCGGCTGCATGATCGGCGGCGGGGCCGGAATCCGGGGCCACATCGAGATCTGCGACGGCGTGACGATCATGGGGATGACCCTGGTGTCGCACTCGATCAGCGAACCCGGTACCTACACCGGCGTGTTCCCGATGACCCCGCACGCGCAGTGGGAACGCACCGCCGCGGCCCTCAAGCAGCTGCCGCAGTGGCGCCAGACGCTGCGCCGGCTGGCGGCCGACCGGACCAACAAGGAAGACTGATGAACACCATCGACATCCGCGGCATCCTCGAATGCCTGCCGCACCGTTATCCGTTCCTGCTGGTCGACCGCGTGCTGGAGCTCGAGCCCGGCAAGCGCATCGTCGCGATCAAGAACGTGACGATCAACGAGCCGTTCTTCGTGGGGCACTTCCCCCACCTTCCGGTCATGCCCGGCGTGCTGGTGATCGAGGCGCTGGCGCAGGCCGCCGGGATCCTGTCGTTCCAGACGCTGGGACGGCAGTCGGACGCCGGGTCGATCTACTACTTCGTGGGCATCGACGGCGCGCGGTTCAGGCGCCCCGTGACGCCCGGCGACCA
>CAYGZN010000294.1:0-4435 GCA_964354355.1 uncultured Burkholderiaceae bacterium
CTACCGCAGCCCGCTGAACTACTCGGACGTGCACCTCGAGGACGCGCGGGTGGCGTTGCTGCGGCTCTACAACGCGCTGTCCGAGGGCGAGCCCGGCGCGACGGTCGCGCCCGACTGGTCGCGTCCCGAGGCGGTCCGCTTTCGCGAGGCGATGGACGACGACTTCAACACCCCGGTCGCGATCGCGGTGCTGTTCGACCTGGCCACCGAGCTCAACCGGAGCCGCGACCCCGCGACCGAGCGCTTGCTGCGCTCGCTGGGCGGCGTGCTGGGGCTGCTGGGGCGAAACGCCGCGCTCGTCAAGCACTCGGGGCTTCGCGGCTCCGAGGATGCGGCCGTGGCGGGTCTGGACGACGCAGCGATCGCCGCGCTGATCGCGCAGCGGGCGTCGGCCAAGCAGGCGAAGCAGTACGCGCAGGCGGACCGGATTCGCGCCGACCTGCTGGCGCAGGGCGTCGTGCTCGAGGACAGCGCGTCGGGCACCACCTGGCGCCGCGGCTGATCCGCCGGGCGCACCGGTCCGATGCGCGCCTTCTGGATCCACTCGGGCCTGTCGCTGCTGGACGTCGATGTCGCCGGTGGCCTTCAGGTCACCGACGACTTCCTGCGCGCCTACCTGCGACGCCCCGAACTGGCACCGGTCGACGAGTCGGGGCCGGGCGAACGGACACTGCACACGCGCCTGCTGGCATCGCCGTCGGCCGCCGTCGGCGAGACCGACCTGGCCCGCGTCGAGGACGCCGACGCCCGCGACAATCTGCGGGTGTTCCTCAAATGGCGTGCGCGGCTGCTGGCTGCGCCCAGCCTGCAGGCGGCGTACGTCGGCATCTTCGCCGACGCGCGTCGCGCCGGGCGCATCGACGTGCCGCCGATCTTCGTCGACCAGATCGCGCAGATCATCGTGCATCACATGCTGGCCGACTGCGAGGACGGACTGACGCTGCGCGTGGCGGAACTGTGGTTCCGCCCGCAGCGGGTGTCGATCGACGACGCGCGCGTCGTGCTGGCCGACGCGGAGACGCTGGATGCGCACCAGTCCGACCCGGGCCTGGGCAACCTCGGTCGGATGCTGGCGCAGGCCCAGGTCCGCCCGCGCGGCGTCGATCTCGACGTGCTGGATGCCGCCGATGCGCAGCGCTACTTCGGGCGCGACGAGGCGCACGACTTCGCGGTCGAACTCACCGTCGGACGCGCCGGCGCGCAGGCGCTGTGCGACGTGTTGCGGCGCTGGGTCGGGCACCTGCTGGGCGTCGGGGTCAGGGTCAGGCCGCTGGCCTCGATCGAGGATTCACGCTGGCGCTGGCACGTCGGGCTCGATGCGCAGGCCACGCAGCTGCTCGATGCGCTGTATCGCGGCGAGGCCCTGGAGCCCGCGCAGCAGCGGCGTCTGCTGCTGCTGATGCGGCTGGATTTCGACGACCTGCGCGAGCAGGCGGCGGACGTGGCGGGCAAGCCCGTGTACCTGGCGCTGGCGATGGATGAAGACGGCGTGCTGACGATGAAGCCGCAGAACCTGCTGTTCAACCTGCCGCTGGCACGCCCGCTGGAGTCCGTTCAGTGAGCGCCGCGCCCGCGTCGCCGCCCCCGTCGCCGGAGTCGCCCTCGCGGAAGCTGCCGGTGCCGGCTGTCGCCGGTGCCCGGCCCGACTACTGGTCGCAAGCGTGCGCCGCGCTGGCCGGCGCCGATGCGCAACTCGGCGCGGTCATCGCCCGGCACGGGCGGGTGCACCTGGTCTCGCGCGGCGACCCGTTCGTGACGCTGGCCCGCTCGATCGTCGGCCAGCAGATCTCGGTCAAGGCGGCGCAGGCGGTGTGGACCCGGTTCGAGCGGGCCTGCGGCACAGTGGCCCCGCAACGCGTTGCGCGGATGCGACTGGCGACGTTCACCAAGGCGGGCCTGTCGGGGCGCAAAGCCGAGTACGTGCGCGACCTCGCCGGCCATTTCGTCAGCGGCGAGGTCGATCCGGCACGATGGCCGGCGCAGGACGACGAGGCGATCATCGAGGCGCTGGTGCAGGTGCGCGGGATCGGCCGCTGGACAGCCGAGATGTTTCTGATATTCAATCTGTTGCGGCCCGACGTGTTCCCCGTGGACGACCTGGGCCTTCTGAAGGCGATTTCACTGAACTACAACGACGGACAACCGGTCACCAAGGCCGAGGCGAAGACGATCGGGCAGCGCTGGGAGCCGTGGCGCACCGTCGCCACCTGGTACCTGTGGCGCAGCCTCGATCCGCTGCCGGTGGACTACTGATGAAGACGACCTTCCTGGATTTCGAGCAACCGATCGCCGAGCTCGAAGCGAAGATCGACGAACTGCGGTTCGTGCAGGACGATTCGGCGGTGGACATCGCCGACGAAATCCAGCGGCTCGAGAAGAAGAGCCAGGCGCTGATCAAGGACACCTATGCCAAGCTGACGCCGTGGCAGGTGGCGCTGGTCGCCCGTCACCCGCAGCGCCCGTACACGCTCGACTACATCGGCGCGATGTTCACCGATTTCCACGAGCTGCACGGCGACCGTTCCTTCGCCGACGATCCCGCGATCGTGGGCGGGCTTGCGCGCTTCAACGGGCAGGCGGTGATGGTCATCGGCCACCAGAAGGGCCGCGACACGCGCGAGCGCGGTTACCGCAACTTCGGCATGCCGCGCCCGGAAGGCTATCGCAAGGCGCTGCGGCTGATGCGCACCGCCGAGAAATTCGACATTCCCGTGCTGACCTTCGTCGACACGCCCGGTGCGTTTCCCGGGATCGATGCCGAGGAGCGCGGCCAGTCCGAGGCAATCGGACGCAACCTGTACGCGATGGCCGAACTGCGCGTGCCGATCATCTGCACCGTGATCGGCGAGGGCGGCTCGGGCGGTGCGCTCGCCATTGCGGTGGCCGACTGCCTGCTGATGCTGCAGTACGCGATCTATTCCGTGATCTCGCCCGAGGGGTGCGCGGCAATCCTGTGGAAGAGCGCCGAGAAGGCGCCCGAGGCCGCCGAGACGCTGGGCATCACCGCGCATCGCCTGAAGGCGCTGGGGGTCATCGACCGGATTGTGAACGAGCCGCTGGGCGGCGCGCACCGCGACCCGGGCCAGATGGCGCAGATGCTCAAGCGCGCGCTGGGCGAGGCGCTGCGCCAGTTCCAGAACGCCAAGCCGGACGAGCTGGTCCGCCAGCGCCAGCAACGCGTGATGGCGTATGGAAAGGTCAAGGAAATCGGCTAGCGACCGGCTGCTCGCTGCACTCGGGGCACTGGGGCCCGCGGGGCCCGACCGGCCGTTCGCCGTGGCCTTCAGTGGTGGGCTCGACTCCACCGTTCTGCTGCACGCGCTGTGCCGCGTCCGCGAGCCGTCGCAGGTGCTGGCGCTGCACGTGCACCACGGGCTGCAGCCCGCGGCCGAGGGCTGGTCCGCGCACTGCGTGACGGCTGCCCGCGCGCTGGGCGCGCGGTGCGAGGTCCTGCGTGTCGGACAGCAGCCCCCCGCCGGCAGCAGCATCGAGGGATGGGCGCGGGGCGAGCGCTACCGCCTGCTGCTGGCTGCCGCGCGTGCCGCGGACGCGCCGGCGCTGCTGACCGCGCATCACGCCGACGACCAGCTCGAAACGATCCTGCTGGCGCTGGCGCGCGGCTGCGGCCTGGATGGGCTGACGGGCATTGCGTGCGAGGACCGTCGCGAGGGGGTTCGGCTGCTGCGTCCGCTGCTGGCGATCACGCGCGCCGAGCTGCAGGCGTGGGCCACCGCGCAGGGGCTGCGCTGGGTGGAGGATCCCAGCAATGCCGACCTGGGCCTGGCCCGCAATGCGATCCGCCACCGCCTGATGCCGACGGTTCGCGAGGTGCTGCCCGCGCTCGCCGCGAAACTTCCGGACACCCTTGCGCTGCTGGGTCAGGCCCGACGGGTGATCGAGGAGCGCGCGACCGAGGACGCGGACGCTGCACGCGTGGCGACCGCGTCTTGCCTCGAGCTCGACCGACGCGTGCTGGCGAGGCTGTCGCACGAGCGTGCCGCCGGCGCGTTGCGCGCCTGGCTGCGGCAGCTCGACCTGCCCACCCCGACGCGCGCCAAGCTCCGGGAAATCCACGCCCAGCTCGTTGCGGGCGCCGGAGCCTACGGCGAGGTTCGCCATGCAGACCGGATGCTGGTCCGTTACCGCGATCGCCTGCTGGCCCTGCCGGCGGCCGCTGTGACGGCCCTGATCGCCGGAGCCGGCTTCAGGCCCGGAGCCGCGCACGAGGGCCCAGGCGAGCGCCGGCTCGACTGGGACGGCGAGCCGGCGCTGATGCTCGCCGACGGGGGCGGTCGCCTGCGCTTCGATCCCGACCCGCGGGACGGGGTGTCGGCGGCCTGGCTGCGAGCGTAGGCGCTGCACGTGCGGCCCGGGCGCGCGGGCGTGCGGCTGCGGCCGGTTCGTGGCGGCCCCGCGCGCACGATGAAGACCCTGC
>CAYGZN010000295.1:0-4421 GCA_964354355.1 uncultured Burkholderiaceae bacterium
ACCACGTGGTTGCACCGGACCAGCGTGGCTACGGGCGCACGACCGGGTGGGACGGGCGCTACGACGGCGACGTCGGGTCGTTCCGCATGCTGAACCTGGCACGCGATGCGCTGGGCCTGGTCGTCGCGCTCGGCCACCGCCACGCGGCCGCCGTGATCGGCCACGACTTCGGCTCGCCGGTGGCGGCCTGGTGCGCGCTCGTTCGGCCCGACGTGTTCCGCTCGGTGGTCCTGATGAGCGCGCCGTTCGGCGGCCCGCCCGCTTTGCCCGCGGCTGCGGCCACGGTCGACGTCCACGCGGCGCTGGCCGCGCTGCCTCGGCCGCGCAAGCACTACCAGTGGTACTACTCGGCCCGCGCCGCCGACGCCGACATGCGTGACTGCCCGCAGGGCATCCACGCGTTCCTTCGCGCGTACTATCACGTCAAGAGCGCCGACTGGAAGGAGAACGTGCCCGCCGCGCTGGCCTCGTGGACCGCGCACGAGCTCGCGAAGCTGCCCGACTACTACGTGATGGACCTGCACCGCACCATGGCCGAGACCGTCGCACCGCAGATGCCCTCGGCCGAAGAGATCGCTGCCTGCCGCTGGCTGCCCGACGACGAATTGCGGGTGTACAGCGGGGAATTCGGCCGGACCGGGTTCCAGGGCGGCCTGCAGTGGTACCGATGCGCGACCGGTGGCCGGTACGTCGGCGAGATGCAGCTGTTCTCGGGGCGCACGATCGACGTGCCGTCGTGCTTCATCGCCGGCGCCAGCGACTGGGGCCCGTGGCAGAAGCCGGGCGAGCTGCAGCAGATGCAGCGCGCGGCGTGCACGCAGCTGGCCGGGTGCCACTTCGTCGCGGGTGCCGGACACTGGGTGCAGCAGGAGCAGGCCGACGCCGTGGCGGCGCTGCTGTTGGACTTCCTGGCACGCGCGCCCAATCCGCCGGCCCTTCGGCCGGCCGCCTGAGCCCATGTCCGACGACCCGATCCGCGCCAGCGACCTCGAGCCGATCGTCGCGCGCTACGGCGCGGATCCGTTCAACCTGCTGCAGATGCTGATCCGCACGCAGGACCACCACGGCTGGCTGCCTCCCGAAGCGATCGCGTTCCTGTGCCGGCGGCTGCGGCTGCCGTTGACCAAGGTGTTGGGGGTTGCAAGCTTCTACGCGTTCCTGCACCTGGAGCCCCGCGGGCGCTACCGCGTCCTGTTCTCGGACAACATCACCGACCGCATGGCGGGCTCGCAGGCGCTGCTGTCTCGGCTGTGCGCCGCCCTGGGCGTTGCGCCGGGCGACGTGTCGCCCGACGGCCTGGCGAGCGTGGGCCGAACGTCGTGCACCGGGATGGGCGACCAGGGCCCGGCGCTGCTGGTCAACGGGAGGGCCGTCCCCCGCATCGACGCCGCGCGGATCGACCGGATCGTCGGGCTGATGCGCCGGCACGAGCCCCTGGAGCAGTGGCCCACCGAGCTGTTCGAGGTGCACGCCAACCTGCGGCGCAAGGACGTCGTGCTGCGCACGCGCGTGGCGCGCGGCGCGGCGCTGTCGGCGGGCCTGGCCCGCGGCGCACAGGGTCTGATCGACGAAATCGCACGCTCGGGACTGCGCGGGCGCGGCGGCGCCGGGTTCGCCACCGCCGCCAAGTGGGCCGCGTGCCGCAACGCGCCGGGCCAGACCCGCTACGTCGTGTGCAACGCCGACGAGGGCGAGCCCGGCACGTTCAAGGATCGGGTGCTGCTGTCCGAGCGCGCGGACCTGGTGTTCGAGGGCATGACGCTGTGCGCGTTCGCAATCGGAGCGTCGCGCGGCATGGTCTACCTGCGGGGCGAGTACCGCCACCTGCTCCCGCACCTCGAGGCCGTGCTGGCACGACGCCGCCAGGCGGGCCTGCTCGGGAGTTCGATCCAGGGACGGGCCGGCTTCGCGTTCGACATCGAGATCCACCTGGGCGCCGGGGCCTACGTGTGCGGCGAGGAGTCGGCGCTGCTCGATTCGCTGGAGGGCAAGCGCGGCACGCCGCGCAACCGGCCGCCGTTTCCGGTCACGCACGGCTACCGCAACCAGCCGACCGTGGTCAACAACGTCGAGACCTTCGCCGCCACCAGCCTGATCGCGCTGCGCGGCGGCGCCTGGTGGGCCGGCATCGGCACGCCGGCATCGGCCGGGACCAAGCTGCTGTCGGTGTCGGGCGACTGCGAGCGGCCCGGGATCTACGAGTACCCGTTCGGGGTCAGCGTGCGCCGGGTGCTCACCGACTGCGGCGCGCACGGCACGCAGGCCGTGCAGGTCGGCGGGCCGTCGGGCACCTGCATCGGCGAGGCCGAGTTCGACCGGCGCCTGTGTTTCGAGGACCTGGCCACCGCCGGCGCGTTCATGGTGTTCGACCGCCGGCGCGACATGTTCGAGGTGGCGCGCAATTTCGTGCAGTTCTTCGCGCACGAGAGCTGCGGCTTCTGCACGCCGTGCCGCGTCGGCACGACGCTGCTGCGCAAGCAGATGGACAAGCTGCACGATGGCCTGGGTTCGCCGTACGACTTCGCCGAGATCCGCCGCCTGAACGAGGTCCTGAAATCGATGAGCCACTGCGGGCTGGGCCACACCGCGTGCAATCCGGTCGTCGACACCATCGCGAAGTTCGGAGAGGCCTACGAGCGGCGACTGGTCCACCACGACTTCGTGCCCGCCTTCGACCTGGACGCGGCGCTGGCGCCCGCACGGACGATGACCGGGCGGCAGGACGAGGGCGCATACCTGGGCAGCGGCATTCCGGGAGACATCCGATGAGCCACAGCTTCGTGCTGGATGGCCGGGCGATTCCGTTCACCCCCGGCCAGACGATCCTGCAGGCCGCGAAGGCCGCCGGCGTGTACATCGACCACCTGTGCTACCACCCCGAGCTGCCGCCGCACGGCTCGTGCAAGGTGTGCACCGTCAAGGTGGACGGCCGGCACACCGCCTCGTGCACGATGCGCGCGGCCGACGGCATGACGGTCGAGAGCGACGTGCCCGACGTCAAGGCCGACCGGCTGGCGCTGGTGCGGATGCTGTTCATCGAGGGCAACCACTTCTGCCCGTCGTGCGAGAAGAGCGGCAACTGCCGGCTGCAGGCCACCGCCTACGAGCTCGGCATGGTGTCGCCGCACTACGCGGAGTTCTTCCCGCAGCGCGACGTCGACGCATCGCACCCGGACGTGCTGCTCGAGCACAACCGCTGCATCTTCTGCTCGCTGTGCGTGCGCGCCAGCCGAGACGTCGACGGCAAGAGCGTGTTCAGCCTGGCGCGACGCGGGGCCAAGACGCGGCTGATGGTCAATGCGGCGTCGGGCCGGCTGGGCGACACCGATTTCTCGGTCGACGACCGTGCGGCGCACATCTGCCCGGTCGGCGCGATCGTGTTCAAGCGCCGCGGCTATCGCGTGCCGATCGGCCAACGTCTGTTCGACCTGCGCCCGGTCTCCGAGCAGCCGGACCCGAGCTGATGCGATGACCCGCCACCACGCCAGGCCGAAGATCGCCACCGTGTCGCTGGCCGGCTGCTTCGGCTGCCACATGTCGCTGCTGGACATCGACGAGCGGCTGTTCACGCTGCTCGAGCGCGTCGAGTTCGGGCGCTCGCCGCTGACCGACGTCAAGACCGTCGGCGACTGCGACATCGGGCTGGTCGAAGGCGGCGTGTGCAACGCGGAAAACGTTCACGTGCTGCAGGCGTTTCGCAGGCACTGCCGCGTGCTCGTGGCGCTGGGCGCCTGCGCGATCACCGGCGGGCTGCCCGCTCAGCGCAACCACCTGCCGGTCACCGAAGTGCTCGCCGACGTCTATCGCAGCCGGCCCGGGCTGGCGCGCGGCAGGGTGCCCGACGACCCCGAGCTGCCGCTGCCGCTGGACAAGGTCTACCCGATCCACGAGATCGTGCGCGTGGACTACTCGATTCCGGGCTGCCCGCCGTCGGCCGACGCGATCTGGAACGCACTGACCGACATTCTCGCGGCTCGCAAGCCGACGCCCGATCCGCGATCCATCCACTACGACTGAGCAACCGCGCAACATGCCCTTCGACCTCGAGACCGCCGCCGACCCGCAGCGCCTGCGGCGCGTGGCCATCGACCCGCTGAGCCGCGTCGAAGGGCACGGCAAGGTCACGATCCTGCTCGACGAGCACAACTACGTGCACCAGGTGCGGCTGCACATCGTCGAGTTCCGCGGGTTCGAGAAGTTCATCGAGGGCCGGCCGTACTGGGAGGTGCCGGTGATGGTCCAGCGGCTGTGCGGCATCTGCCCGGTCTCGCACCACCTCGCGGCCAGCAAGGCACTGGACGGCGTCGCTGGCGCCCGGCGCATCACACCGACCGCGCAGAGCCTTCGGCGGCTGATGCACTACGGCCAGATCCTGCAGTCGCACGCGCTGCACTTCTTCCACCTGGCCTCGCCGGACCTGC
>CAYGZN010000296.1:0-4416 GCA_964354355.1 uncultured Burkholderiaceae bacterium
CTGGGTGAGGTCGCTGACGTCGTAGATGCGCAGCTCGACGGCTTCCTGCAGGCTCATCGCGTGGTCGATGAGGTTGAGGGTCGCCTGCAGCGCCGACGGAAAGATCCGCAACCCGCCCGGCAGCCCCAGCGCGAAGCGCGGCTTGCCGTCGCGCAGCACGATCAAGGGCGCCATCGAAGACGTGACCCGCTTGCCTGGCGCCAGTGAGTTGGCCTGCCCGGGACGCGGGTCGAACACGTACAGATAGTTGTTGGGGATCATGCCGGTGCCCGGCACCATGTAGCGGGCACCGAAGAGCGAGTTGATCGTCTGCGTGGCGCACACGACGCGCCCGTCGCGATCGGCGGCGGTCAGGTGCGTCGTGTGGGCGCCTTCGCCCGGGGCCACCCCGGCCGACCACGCACTGGCGCGCGCCGGATCGATCGCGGCACGGCGTTGCGCCGCATAGTCGGACGACAGCAGCCGCGCCACCGGCACCGCAACGAAGTCCGGGTCGGCGGTGGCGGCGGCGCGGTCGGCGAAGGCGATCTTCAGGACCTCGGCCAGCAGGTGCACGGACTCGGCGGTGCCGAAGCCGCTCGCGGCGACGTCGAAGCCTTCGAGAATCCTCAGCATCTGGGCGATGTGCAGCGGGCCGCTGCAGGGCGGCGGCGGGCCGGTGATCTCGAAGCCGCGGTATGCGCTTCTGAGGACTTCGAGGTCGTTTGTGCGGTACTCGCGCAGGTCGGTCCGACTCAGGTACCCGCCGTGGCGGGCCATGTCGTCGGCGAGTGCAGCACCGAGCGTGCCCATGTAGAGCGCAGCAGGGCCTTCGCGCACGATCCGCCGCAGCGTGTCCGCATACGCCTCGTTGCACACGCGCGCGCCGGGCGCAATCGGCACGCCCCCGGGCAGGAACACCCGCGAGATCTCCGGGTCGAGCGCAAGATCGGCAGCGCAGTCGGCCACGCAGTCGGCGAGGAAGACGGTTGCGTGAAAGCCGCGCGACGCGTGCGAGATCGCCGGTTCGACCACGTCGGCCAGCGCCAGCGTCCCGTGTCGCGACAGCAGTTCGCACCAGGCCATCAGGTTGCCCGGCGTGGCCACGGCCGCGCGCCCGACGCTGTTGCGTCGTCCCAGCGTATCCAGCGCGCCCGGCGGGGCCTGCGGGTCGGGGGTGAAGGTCGTCGGCCCGACCGCCATCGGGCATCGGCCCTGGCCTTCGAGGATCGTCTGCCGCCCGTCCGGCAACCGCAGGTGCGCGAACCCGCCGCCCAGCACGCCCACCATCATCGGTTCGACGACCGTCAGCGCGAACAGCGCGGCGACGGCGGCGTCGACCGCGTTGCCGCCGGCCGCGAGCATCTGTGCGCCGGCGGCCGATGCAAGAGGGTGGTTGGTGACGACCATCCCGCGGCTGCCGGTCGCGGGCCGCTTCTCCGTTTCGAAGGGCGCTCCCGCCCGCTGCCGCCAGTCGCTCATCGCTGCCCCGCTCCGGTGTGGTTTGATCGACGTCAACAGGTGCGCAGGCAAGCCTGCACGGCGACGGCGCGGGTGATAGTGTAGGCGTGAGTGTAGGCGTGCGGCAGGCACGAACGAAGCGCTGCGAGACCGCAGTGGGGCGGAGGATCGGCAGCCTGCACGGCGAGGTGAAGGCTCTTGGCGAGCGTGCCCCCAACAACCCGTCGGTCAAGCTCGTGCCGCCGCCCGGGTACGACCCCGCGGCCGTTCGCCCGGCCCGGGGCGGCCCGACGCCGCCCGCGGCGGCGCTGACGGGCGTGGCCTCGCGAATCGTTAGGACATCAAGGAGGTGAGCCATGCAACGAATTCATCGGGGCCGTCGATCGAGGCGACCTTTGCGGGCCCGCGCAGCGCGAGGCGTCGTGGCGATCGGCTCGATCTGCGCGATGACCCTGCTGCTGGGCGCGCACGCCGCGCAGGCCGAAGACCTGCCGATGTTGCGCAAGGGGATGTGGGAGTTCAACCGGACGATGCCCGATCCCGACGGCAAGGGGGCGGCGCGCACCATCTCAAGCAAACGCTGCACGAACCCGACCGAGGACATGAAGCGGCAGAACGACATGCTCGCCAAGTCGGGCTGCAAGCTGTCGCCGCTGATCCGCAGCGGCAAGACGTACACGTTCACGTCCGACTGCGCGATCCAGGGCATCTCGGCCAAAGGCACGTCCGTGATCAACGTCGAGACCGACAGCGCCTACACGGTCGACGTCGACACGCTGCAGGACGGCAAGCGCGTCAAGGAAAGGATGGTGGCACGGCGCGTCGGGGACTGCCCATAGTGCGGGGCACCGACTGCGCGGCGGGCACACCGGGTCGCCGCGTTCGCGGCTACAATTCGTGGCTGGTTCCCTTCAGCGCACAACGCCCCCGATCCCATGACACGCGGCCGCATCGTCCTGTTCCTGCTCGGAGTCGTTGCGCTGGTGGCCGCGTATCTGTTCGTCGCGTTCAGCTGGAGCTACTCGACCGGCGAGCGCGCGGGCTGGGTCCAGAAGCTGTCGCGCAAGGGCTGGCTGTGCAAGACCTGGGAGGGTGAGATCGCGATGGTCGCGATGCCCGGTGCGATGCCCGAGAAGTTCTACTTCACGGTGCTCAGCGACGACGTGGCCGCGCAGATCAACCGGCTGATCGGGCGGCGGGTGGCGCTGCACTACGAGGAGAAGGTCGGGCTGCCGACCACCTGCTTCGGGGAGACCCGGCACTACGTGACCAGGGTCTCGCCGGTCGACGAAGTCCCGCCGGCACCGGCGATGCCGCCCGCAATCGGTTCCGCCGCGCCGAGGGAGGTTCTGCCTGCGCCCGCCGTGCCGCCGCCCGCCGCAGCCCCGCCGGCCTCAACGCCGCCGGCCGCAGCACCGGTCGCGGCACCCGCGGACACCCCCGCTTCGAAGTAGCGCACGCAGCGTCGGTTTGGCGGGGCGCCGCGTGATGCCGCGCATGCGACGGTCGTGGGATGGCCTTCGGTCGCCGTGCTACCAGTCGTGCCCGTAGTGGTGGCCGTTGTCGTGGTGGACTTTCTTCTTGCGCTTGCCGTGCTTGGGCGGCGCCGGTCGATCGACGTAGACGACCTGACGCGGCTCGGGCTTCTTCGTGACGTTCGCGCCGACCACCGAACCCGCCGCGCCACCGACTCCGGCGCCGACGATGGCCCCGGTCGAGCCCCCGACGCTGTTGCCGACCGCCGCGCCCGAGGCGCCGCCCACCGCGCCGCCGACGACCGCGCCGGTGCGCGCGCTGCCGTGGCTCGTCACCGCGCCGCCGAGTCCGCCGCCGACCGCGCCGCCGACGATGGCGCCGGTCGAGCCGCCCACGGCGTCACCGATGGCCGCGCCCGCGGCGGCACCCAGACCGCCGCCCACGGCGGTCTTGGCGTTCTGCGCGAACGCCGCGCCGCTGGCGCCGAGGATGCCGCACGCGATCAGGCTGAGGAGGGTCCGCTGACTCATGGGTGATGCTCCCGCAAAGGGCCGTCGTCCCGTTGCCGGGACCTGGCGATGGGGAGATGCTAGCGGCCGCCGCAAGGCCCGCGACCCTGCGGATGCCCCGAACGGTCGATTCCGACGGGACGGGCGGTTGGCCTACTTGACCAGGATCACCGGCATCGGTGCCAGGTGCACCACCTTGGTCGCCACCGAACCCATGACCAGATTGCCGATCGCGCCCATGCCGCGGGTGCCCATCACGATCGTGTCGCACTGCTCGGACTGCGCCTGCCGCACGATCGAATCGGCCACGTCGCCGAAGACGACTGCCACGGTGCACGGCACGCCGGCGGCCGTGAGCCGGGACCTGGCGGGCTTCAGGACCTCTTCGGCGTGATGGGTCTGGAATTCGACGATCTTCTCCTTGGTCACGTAGACCGCCACCTCGCCATAGAGTTCGGGCGGCTGCTGGGCCGTGACCAGGTGGACCGACAGGCCCGGGATGGCCTTCGAGAGTTGGATCGAGAACTCGAGTGCGTGATGTGCGGACGGGGATCCGTCGATGGGCAGCAGCAGTTTCTTCATGAGGTCTCGGGCGGTATGTCGGTCGATGGCGGCCGGCGCAGGCGACTCGCTGCGCTTGCCGCAAAGGATACTCCTGGGCGGGCTTGGCGCGTGCGCCGGTTCGGCGTGGCCCGCGTGGCGTGCGCGACGCATTCGAACCCGCCGCGGGCGATTTGCTGCTCGGCGAAAGCCGAGCCGGCGGCGGGCATGTTAACTTCGGCAAGCCTCCCCCCTCGATGACCCACGCCGATGCGCCGGCTGCCTGCCACCACCTTTGATCCCGTACCGAACGCGCCCGGCGTCGTGTGGCGCGACGGCGCGCTGCGGCGCGCGAAGGCCCTGCTGGCGCTCTGCGTTGCCTGCGCGATGGCCGCGGCGCAGTCGATGGCCCAACCGGCCGTGGCCCCACCCGCCGCGGCTCAGCCGACCG
>CAYGZN010000297.1:0-4413 GCA_964354355.1 uncultured Burkholderiaceae bacterium
CCAGGGGCTGCGGATGGTGCGGACGCGCACGCGATGAGCGTCGGACGCGACCGCACCACCGGCTTCGAGTCGGCAGCGTGGGACATCATGCTGACCGCCGCGGGCTATCCCGAGAAGTCGGCGCTGCCGCCGAACTATCGGCACGCCCCCGCCAAGACACTGGCTGCACAATCGGGCCCGAAGGCACTGGCCGGCGCGAACACCGAAGCGTCGAACGACGCGGGCGGAGTCGTCGACGGCACGCCGACCGAGGAGGCTTCGGCCGACGACCCGAGCCGCGAGCCGCCGCGCAATCCGGCGCGTGCGCGGCAGTCGGCGCAGATCACGCCGCCGCCGGCACCGCGCGCGGCGCCAACGTTGCGATTCTGATCGGGCACGGCCGGGCGGGTTCGCCCGGCGCGGGGGGCCGGGGGACTGTTCCCTGCGTCGCTCCCAGAGCATGTCCACGCGAGCCCCCGCGCTTGCGGCGCCCGTCGGCGCGCATGCGCCACCGCCCTTTGGTCAGCGCCCCGAGCTGCAAGCGGCTACCGACCAGGCGCACGCCTCGGTCGGCTCGGTCGTCGGAAAGGTTAGCGGCCCGCAGACGGTCCGTAGACGGTCCGTCCTCCAGGGAGCCGCGAAATTGCCGAAGGGTTGGGACTGAATCAGGCGCACTATGGGCCTCGTCCATCCTTTGACACGGTCGGTCCGGTTGCGACTGCAGACGCGTTCTGGTCGTCAAGCGTCGACCCCGCCGCCGGGCGCAGAACGAAGGAGTGTGCATTGAACAGTCCCGATGTCGACAGGGCCTTCGCCGGCTCGATTCCGAAGCTCTACGAGCAGTACCTGGTCCCGCTGATCTTCGAATCGTATGCGTCGGACCTGGCGGATCGTGTGGCTTCGCGCCGCCTCGCTCGGTTGCTGGAAGTTGCAGCCGGCACGGGCGTCGTGACGCGCAGGCTGGCCTCGGTGTTGCCGAAGCTCGTCTCCATCGTTGCCACGGATCTGAATCAGGCGATGCTGGATCAGGCTGGCGAGGTCGGGACCACGCGCCCCGTCGTGTGGCGCCAGGCGGACGCGATGCAACTGCCTTTCGAGAATGAATCGTTCGATGCCGTGGTGTGTCAGTTCGGAGTCATGTTTCTGCCCGACAAGTCGAAAGCGTTCTCGGAGGCAAGGCGAGTCCTCAGGTCAGGAGGCGTTCTCATCTTCAACGTGTGGGACCGAATCGAGGAGAACGAGTTCGCCGACACGGTGACCCGTGCGATCGAACCGCTCTTTCCCGAAGACCCGCCGCGCTTTCTCGCCCGAACACCCCACGGGTACCACGACCTCGCGACCATCGGGCGCGATCTGAAACAAGGCGGATTCACGGCGACCCCGAACTTCACCACGATTGCGGCACGAAGTCGGGCGACATCTGCCCGAATCCCGGCGATTGCCTATTGCCAGGGGACGCCGCTGCGCAACGAGATCGAGGCCCGCGACAAGACCCGGCTCGACGAAGCGACCAACGTAGCCACTGAAGCCATTTCCAAGCGCTTCGGGCCCGATGCGGTGGACGGAAAGATTCAGGCGCTCATCGTCGCCATCGATCGCTGAGTATTGCGCGCCAGCGCGCTTCGCCCACCCATTCCATCCGCCGATCGGCGTTTGGGCCCGTCATCCATGGCGCACACTGAACGGCTGCCTTGACTCGACACCGGGCATGATGAAGAGTCATCATGCAGTCCGCCGATCTGCGCGGTCCCCTGGAACCGGTCGAATTCCTCGCCGGCCGACACCGTCGAGGGCGCGACTGCACGAGGAACACCCCCCGCAAATACGAGATTCGGGATTGACATGAAACTCGCCACCTGGAACGTCAACTCGCTCAAGGTGCGCCTGCCACAGGTGCTGGACTGGCTGCAGGCGCACCCCGTCGACGTGCTGTGCCTGCAGGAGACCAAGCTGCCCGACGACCGCTTCCCCGCCGAGGCGCTGGCGCAGGCCGGCTACCGGTCGGTGTTCGCGGGCCAGCCGACGTACAACGGCGTCGCGCTGCTGTATCGCGCCGATGCCGGGGTCGCGCCGCACGACGTCGTGATCGGCAATCCGCTGTTCCCCGACGAGCAGAAGCGCCTGGTCAGCGCAACGCTGGGCGAGCTTCGCGTCGTCTGCGCGTACATGCCGAACGGCCAGGCGGTGGGCACCGACAAATACGACTACAAGCTGCGCTGGCTGGACGCGCTGAACCAGTGGCTCGCCACGCAGCTGTCAGCGCACCCGCAGCTGGCGCTGCTGGGCGACTACAACATCGCGCCGGAGGACCGGGACGTGCACGACCCGGTCGCGTGGGCCGGCCAGGTGCTGTGCTCGGAGCCCGAGCGCGAGCGCTTCCGCGCGATGCTGGCGCTGGGTCTGAAGGACTCGTTCCGGCTGTTCGAGCAGCCGCCCAAGGCGTTCTCGTGGTGGGACTATCGTCAGCTCGGATTCCGGCGCAACGCGGGGCTGCGCATCGACCACATCCTGGTCACCGAGCCGCTGGCGCGGCGCAGCCGGGCCTGCACGATCGACCGCGCGCCGCGCAAGCTGGAGCAGCCTTCCGACCACGCGCCGGTGCTGCTCGAGCTGGACTGAACACGCGTTCAGACGTGTAGCGCCGCGAGCGCGCCCAGCAGCAGCCCGGCTGCGCCCACCGCATAGACACCCTTGAGCAGCCAGTCGCGGCGCGTCAGCAGCGCAATCGCCGACAAGGCGATCGAGATCTGCAGCACCGTCGTGGCCTGCGCCCAGCGGTGGTGCAGGTGCAGTTCCGCGTCGCTGCGCTCGTCCCACGACTTCGACTCGGCTTCGAGCTTCTCGGCGTCGCGCTTGATGTCGGCCTTCTCCACCTTGTAGCGCTCGATCTCCTGCCTGTAGAACTCCTGGCGCGCCGGGGGCACCACTTCCATCGCGAGCTCGGCCAGGTTCTGTTTGCTGCTCTTGGCCTGGTAGTAGTTCCACTGGTTGGACGCTTCGGTCTTGCGGATCGCCGCGTTGTTCTTGAACAGCGTGGAATTGGCCTGGGTCGCGCCGCCCTGGTACGAGAAGATCGCGCCGATCGTCGCCAGCACCGCGGTCGTGACGGCGATCCGGCCCGAGAACGGCTCGTTCCCGCCGTGGCTGGCCGCGTGCTCGAGCTCGTGATCGTGCGGGCCGTGAACGTGAAAGTGACCTGAGGACATGGGCGCAGCGCTCCAGTCTGACGGGCCGCCAGTGTAGCCCACCGATCCGACGCGACGCACCCCGCGACGACCGGGCGCGCGGCAGGTTACTCCGCCCCGAGCCGGGTCTCAGCGCTCGTCGTCCTCGAGCCTCAGTTCCTGGATCTTGCGGGTGATCGTGTTGCGCCCGATTCCCAGCCGCACGGCCGCATCGATCCGCCGGCCGCGCGTGTGGCGCAGTGCCGTGCGGATCACCGTCGACTCGAACACGCGCGCCAGCTGGTCCATCACGTCCGAGCCGTGGACCACCTCGCCGCGCGCGGCCTGGCCGGCCAGCATCTGCGCCACCTCGGATTCCAGCAACGACGCCCACGTGGGCCGGGCGGGCAACGGCGCGGCGAACGCCGTGCCCGGCACGCCGGCGGCGCCGCCGCCCGATGCACCACCGGGCATTGCACCACCGGGCATTGCACCACCGGCCATTGCACCGCCGGGCATTGCACCGCCGGCCGACGCAGCGGCCGCCGCAGTGCCGTGTGCCACAGCGCCGATCGCGCCGGGCGCGCCCACCGCTGCGGGGCCGGCGCCAGCCGCCCAGGACGGCACGTCGTCGCCGTGACCCGGCGCGGCCGGCATCGGCCGCGTCGCGACCACGCCGTCGGGGGCACCCGTCACGGCCGGCACCGTCGCTGCGGCCGTGCTCGCGCCGGTGGCTGCTTCAGTTCCAGTCGCACCGGTCGCGCCAACGGCACCGACGCCGCCGCCCACGCCGGACGGCCCGATGCGCTCGGCCAGAGCCGCCTGCACCTCGGGCGGCAGGTCCTTCGCCTCGACGGTCTGAGCGGGCGCCATCACGGTCAGCCAGTGGCAGACGTTCTCGAGCTGGCGCACGTTGCCCGGCCACGAGAACGCCGAGAGGCTGACCAGCGCCTCGTCGGACAGCCGCTTGGCGTCGACGCCGAGCTCGCGCGCGCTCTTGGCGAGGAAGTGGCGCGCCAGCAGCGGCACGTCCTGAACGCGTTCGCGCAGCGCGGGCAGGCGCAGCCGGATCACGTTGAGCCGGTGGAACAGGTCCTCGCGGAACAGCCCCTGGCGAACCCGCTCCTCCAGGTTCTGGTGGGTCGCCGCGATGACGCGCACGTTGGCCTTGAGCGGCTGGTGGCCGCCGACGCGGTAGAAGTGGCCGTCGGACAGCACCCGCAGCAGCCGCGTCTGCAGCTCGGCCGGCATGTCGCCGATTTCGTCCAGG
>CAYGZN010000298.1:0-4410 GCA_964354355.1 uncultured Burkholderiaceae bacterium
GAAATCGTGGCCCTCGGTGTCCATCTTGATGAACTTCACGCGGGACTCGCTGCCCCGAAGGTGGGTCCACATGGAGTCGGGCAGGTTGATTCCGTTGTGCCAAGGACGAGCGCTGGTGCCAACGTCGCATCGCCGACGTGCGCACCGAGGTCGATGCAGACGGCCCCGTCCGCCAGGATCGTCCTGAAGTACGCGATGCAGTTCAATTTCGCAGGCGGTTGAGCTTCGCCGTGATTCGAAAGCAGTGGTACGCTGCTCCCCCGGTGGGTGTCCGAGTGCCCGGACTGACGCGGGGGAACCCCGCGCGACCGTGCCGGTGTTCCCGGCGCGGCGCTGCGGGCACCGGGCGCGACGGTGTCTTCGGGGAGGTTTCACGCATGTCCGGTCTCTTCGCCCGGGTCCTGGCCGGTGCGGCACGTCGCGGCCGAGCCTTGGCCCTCGCTGTGCTCGTCGCGCCGTCGATTGCGGCCTCGCCGCCGCCGCTCGCGCTCGACGACCGCTTCACCACCGACTGGTCGCCCGAGGACTGCGGGATCTTCAAGCTCAGCGACGCCGACCCGTCGGTGCTGTGCGGCTACGTGTCGGTGCCGCTTCGCCACGGCGTGGAGGGCTCCTCGCGCATCCGGCTCGCGGTGGTCGTCATCCCGGCGGCGGATCTCGAACGGCGCAAGCCGGACCCGCTGTTCCTGGCGCAGGGCGGCCCCGGTGGATCGACGATCGCTGGATTCGCGCAGGTCCTGCTCGGTGACCTCTCCAAGCGGCCGGTGCTCGATCGGGACCTGGTGCTGTGGGACCAGCGCGGCACGTACTTCTCGCAGCCGCGTCTGCTGTGCCGGGAGGCGTCGCGCCTGCCGCCGGACGCGTCGCCCGAGCAGCAGCGCGAGGCGATGCGCAAGTGCGGCGTGCGGCTGGCGGCCGAGGCCGGCGACCTGTCGGCGTTCAACTCGGTGGAGAACGCGCGCGACGCGGACGCGGTGCGCGCGGCGCTCGGCTACGAGACGTTCAACTTCTACGGCGTGTCGTACGGCACCGAACTGGGCCAGTTCCTGATGCGAGAGCGCCCGCAGCACCTGCGCGCCGTGGTCCTGGACGCGGTCGTGCCGCTCGGCTTCAGCCTGGTCACCGACGTCCCGGCGGTGCAGCAGCGGGTCATGGAACAGTACGCGCGCAGTTGCAGCGAATCGGCCCAGTGCAACGCAGCTTATCCGAACCTCGGTGCGCGCTACCTGGCCTTGCTCGATCGCCTCGACAAGGCGCCGTTCCCGGTGCCGGCAGCCCGCGGCGCTGCCGCTGCACCGGGCCCCGACGGCAAGGCCGCGGCGCCCGACACGATCGACGGCAAGGACCTGGATGCCGCGCTCTACCAGTCGATCTACGATCGCGAGGCGGTGCCGCTGGTGCCGTACATCATCGATCGCGCGGAGCAGGGCGACCTCAGCTTCGTGATGAACTTCGTGCAGCTGATGCGCGACGAGCAGAGCGACATGGCCGACGGCATGTACCTGACCGTCGTGTGCTCCCAGTACGGCGACACGCCCGCCGGTGCGCTGCAGTTCACCGGCGTGGCCAAGCGGGTGGCCGAGTCCGCCGCCGACGAGGGCCGCCAGATCCTGGAGGCCTGCACCGACTGGCGCATCCGGCTGCTCGACAAGGCGCTGCTGCAGCCGGTGAAGTCGGACATCCCGACGCTGCTGCTGTCGGGCAGCTTCGACCCGATCACGCCGCCCGCGCATGCCGAGCGGGTGGCACGCACCCTCGGGCGTGCGTACACGGTCACGTTCGCGCGCGGCACCCACGGGCAGGCGTTCTCGTTGCCATGCGCCAACCGGCTGATCTCGGCGTTCCTCGACAAGCCGGACGAACGTCCCGACGCGGCGTGCGCGAACGAGGCGTCCCCGGCCTTCTTCACGCCGGACCAGCTGATCAGGCTGCCGTCGCAGGTGCGCGGCGGCAGCGCGACGATCCGGGAGCATCTCGCCGCGCTGGCCGTCCCCGCGATCGTGGTGGCGCTCGCGCTGGCGCTGCTGTTCAGCGCGGTGCCGGTCTACAGCGTCACCGAGATCGTGCGCGTGTTCCGGCGTCCCGCCCGCGCGTTGCCCGAGGGCGCGGCGGGACGACTGATCGCGGCCGCCCCGTGGATCCCGGTGCTGGCGGGGCTGACGCTGCTCGGGTTCCTCGCGATCGCGGCCGTGCAGATCGCTGCCGCAATCGAGCGAAACCAGTTTCTGCTGCTGGTCGGCGCCGTGCCCGCCGGGTTGAAGGCGCTCACCTGGCTGCTGCTGCCGTACGCGCTGGTGCTGTCGCTGATGACGGTGACGATGACGCGATTGTGGAAGCACCAGGCCCGCAGCAGGATGGGGCGGGTGTACTACACGGTGCTGGTGATCGCGGGCTGGGCGGTGTGCGCGGCGTTGCTGAGAACCGGGTTGTTCGGGTGGTGAGCCACGAGCCGCAGCCGTCTGCGGCACAGCGTCACCGGGCCGTTGCCGCAATCGTCGCGGCGACCGTACCGACGCTGCCGTTCGGCACCCTCTACGCGTTCAGCGTGTTCCTCGCGCCGATGGAGGCGATGCTCGGCATCGGCCGCGCCGACATGGCCTTCGTGTTCTCGCTGGCGTCGATCACGCTGACGATCGGGATGGTCGGTGCACCGCGCCTGTATCGCCGCTTCGCGCCGGTGGCGCTGCTGCTCGTGGCGGGCCTGCTCAGCGCGGCGGGGCTCGTGGTGGCGGCCGCGGCCGGCAGCCTCGCGCAGCTGGCGCTGGGCTACGGCGTGCTGTTCGGGCTGGGCGGCGGCGTCGTGTTCACGACGCTGCAGCAGGGCCTGAACCAGGCGGTCGTCTCGAAGACAGGTCTGGTCAACGGCTACTACGTGAGCCTGTATCCGCTGGGCGCGATGATCGGCGCCCCGCTGCTGGGCTGGGCGATTGCCGCGCAGGGGCTGCGTGCGACGCTGGCCGCGCTCGCGGCCACGATCCTGCTGTCGACCGTGGTGGCGGCCTGGCTGTACCGCGCCGCCGCGCTGCAGATGCGCGACACCGGCGCACCGGCCGTCGACGAGGACGAGCGTCGCCGCGACGTCTTCGTGCGGCTGTTCGGTGTGTTCTTCCTGGCCGCGGCCGCGGGGCTGACGGTGATGAGCCAGGCCGCGGGCATCCTGACGGCCTACGGCGCGGGCACGGCCCTGGCGCTGGGCGCGACGTCCTTCATCACCGGTGCGATCGCCGCCGCGCGCCTGGGCGGCGGCTGGCTGGTCGACCGCTTCGAGCCGCCGCGCGTGGGCGCGGGCGCGCACCTGCTCGCGCTGGCCGGCGCGCTGGCGCTGCTCGCGTGGCCGTCGCCGGCGATGGCGGTGGTGGGGCTGACGCTGATCGGTGGCGGCTACGGCATCGTCTCGGGCATGACCGCCGGCGCGATCGCACAGTACTGGCACCGCAACGCGTTCGGTCGCGTCGCCGGCCGCACCTACATCGCCTGGTGTCTCGCGGCGATCACGCTGCCGATGGTCGCCGGGTGGCTGTACGACCGCACGCAGGGCTACCACGGCGCGATGATGCTGGCCGCCGCGGTCAACCTCGTCGGAGCGGGTCTGTCGCTGTCGCTGCCGCGCCGTGCGGCGCGCCGGATGGACGCGTCGGCGCCGACCTGAGCGGTGAGTCTCCGCGCGGGCGAACGGTGTTCTAATCGAGCCTGGGCCGCTTCCTGAAATCGTCCGACCCCATGACTGCTGCACACGTCGCCGTGATCGGCGCCGGCTTCGCCGGCCTGTCCGCCATCCGCGAGCTGCGCCGGCGCGACCCCGAGGTCGAGATCACGCTGATTGCGCCGCGCGCCGAGCTCCACTACCTGCCGGGCATCATCTGGATCCCGAGCGGGCTGCGCAAGTCGAGCGACCTGATCGTGCCGCTGGACAACTTCCTCGCGCGCACGCGGGTGAACTTCCACCGCGGCGAGGCGACGACGCTGCGCGAGGGCGGTCGCGTGGTGGTGACGACGCAGGGCGAGGTGAGGAACGACGGTCTGGTGATCGGATCGGGCGGGCGCTTCATCAAGAAGCTGCCGGGCATCGAGCACGCGATCACGCCCTGCGAGGGCATCGCGGCGGCCGAGAAGATCCGCGACCGGCTTCGCGCGATGGATGGCGGCGCGATCGCCTGCGGCTTCGCCGGCAACCCGAACGAACCGAGCGCGATGCGCGGCGGACCGATGTTCGAGTTCCTGTTCGGAATCGACCAGCTGCTGCGCCGCGAGGGCCGGCGCGATCGCTTCCGGATGACGTTCTTCAGCCCCGCCGAGCAGCCGGGCAACCGGCTGGGCCCGAAGGCGGTCGGCCACCTGCTGGCCGAGATGGCGCGACGCGACATTCCAACCCACCTCGGCCACAAGCTGGTGCGGTTCGAGGCCGGCAAG
>CAYGZN010000299.1:0-4378 GCA_964354355.1 uncultured Burkholderiaceae bacterium
GGCATCTCGCGCCAGCGCTACTGGGGCACGCCGATCCCGATGATCTACTGCCCCGACTGCGGTGCCGTGCCGGTGCCCTACGAGCAGCTTCCGGTGGTCCTGCCCGAGGACCTGGTGCCCGACGGCAGCGGCAACCCGCTGGCGAAGGACGAGCGGTTCCTGGCGTGCGCCTGCCCGCGCTGCGGCAAGCCGGCTCGGCGCGAGACCGACACGATGGACACGTTCGTCGACTCGGCCTGGTACTACATGCGGTACTGCTCGCCCGACAACGACGCGGCGATGGTGGACGCACGCAACGATTACTGGATGCCGATGGACCAGTACATCGGCGGCATCGAGCATGCGGTGCTGCACCTGCTGTACGCCAGGTTCTGGACGCGCGTGATGCGCGACGTGCACGAGGGATTCCCGTGCGACACCGCGCGCGGGCTGGTCCGCTTCGACGAGCCGTTCACGCGCCTGCTCTGCCAGGGCATGGTGCTGAACCACATCTACAGCCGCCGCAACCCCCGCGGCGGCATCGAGTACTTCTGGCCGGACGACGTCGAGAACGTGCACGGGCCGGACGGGCGCATCGATCACGCGCGGCTCAAGTCCGACGGCTCGCGCGTCGAGTACGAGGGCGTGGGCACGATGTCCAAGTCCAAGAACAACGGCGTGGACCCGCAGGCGCTGATCGACCGATACGGTGCCGACACCGCGCGGCTGTTCGTGATGTTCGCGAGCCCGCCCGAGCAGACGCTCGAGTGGTCCGACAGCGGCGTCGAGGGGGCCAGCCGCTTCCTGCGCCGCCTGTGGGCGTTCTGCCACGCGCAGCGCGCGCTCATCGAGGCCGGCTGCGCGATCCCGGCCGCGAATCCGGTCGCAAGCCCCGTGGACGGGCCTGCGGCACAGGCCGCGCGCACGCTGCGCCGCGACATCCACGCGATCCTCAGGCAGGCCAGCTACGACTACGAACGCAAGCAGTACAACACCGTCGTCTCGGCGGCGATGAAGATGCTCAATGCGCTCGAAGCGGCCAAGGCGCAGGCGGGCGAGGCCGGCCCGGGCGCCGCGCTGCGCGAGGCCGTGTCGATCACGCTGCGCGTGCTCTACCCCGTCGTGCCGCACATCACGCACGCGCTGTGGCGCGCGCTGGGCTTCGAGGGTGCGCACGGCGACCTGCTGGACGCCGCGTGGCCCGTCGTCGACGAGTCGGCGCTGGTGCAGGACGAACTCGAGCTCGTGCTGCAGATCAACGGCAAGGTGCGCGGCTCGGTGCGCGTTCCGGCCGGCGCGGCCCATTCGACGATCGAGGCCGCGGCGCTCGCGTCGGAGCCGTTCACGCGGCACGCCCAGGGCCGCGCCGCGCGCAAGGTCGTCGTGGTCCCGGGCCGGCTGGTCAACGTGGTCGTATGACCGTGCGGCGCCGGGCGCTGGCCGCACTGGGCGCCGCGGCGTGCGGTGGCGCGCTCGCCGGGTGCGGCTTCAGGCTGCGCGGCGCGGCCGTCATGCCGTTCTCCACGCTGTACCTCGGATTTCCGTCGTCGACGACGCTCAGCGCGGACCTGCGCCGGGCGCTGCGCAACACCGGCACCCGTCTCGTCGACCTTCCGCAGGAGGCCGAGGTCCGGCTCGACGTGCTGTCGGAGACGCGCGAGCGGGACATCTCGGCCTACTCGACGAGCGGCCGTCCCCGCGAGTACCAGCTTCGGCTGCGCGTGCGGTTTCGCGCGCGCGACGCGTCCGACCGAGAGCTCATCCCGGTCTCGGAGATCCTGCTGCGCCGGCAGATCAGCGTCAACGACAGCCTCGGCACGCTGAGCGCCGACGAGGTCGCGCTACTGTACCGGGACATGGAGAACGACATGATCCAGCAGCTGATCCGGCGGCTGGCAGCCGTCAGGGGAACCGCGTGAATCGCCGCGCCGGAGCATCGCGATGCCGGTGATGCGCATCGACGGCCTGCCCGCGGCGCTCGATCGCGCGCGACAGGCCGGACTGCCGCCGGTGATCTGGCTCTACGGCGACGAGCCGCTGCTCGCGCTGGAGGCCGGCGATTCGGTCCGGGCGCTGGCGCGCGAGCTCGGATTCCACGAACGACAGGTCTTCACGGCCGAGCGCGGCTTCAAGGTCGAGTCGCTGGCGCACGAGGCCGACGCCCTGTCGCTGTTCGCCAGCCGCCGGTTGCTGGAGCTGCGCATGACCGGCAAGCCGGGCAAGGAACTGGGCGAGGCGCTGGCCGCGCTGTCGGCCCGCCTGCCCGAGGACGTGCGCCTGCTGGTGACCAGCGCGCGGCTCGACCGCGCCGCGACCGAGTCGGCCTGGCACGCGCGCGTCGCACAGACCGGCTGGGCGATCCCGATACCGACCGTCGATCGCGCACAACTGCCCAGGTGGCTGACCCAGCGACTGGCCCGGTCCGGCCAGTCGGCCGACGCCGACACGCTGCGCCTGATCGCCGAGCGCGTCGAAGGCAACCTGCTGGCCGCGCACCAGGAGGTGCAGAAACTGGCGCTGCTGTTTCCCGCCGGCCCGATGCCTGCCGCCGACGTGCGCGCCGCCGTGCTGGACGTCGCGCGCTACGACGTGTTCGACCTGATCGACGCGATGCTGGCCGGGGACGCCGCGCGCTGCCTGCGCGGCCTGCACGGGCTGCGCGCCGAGGGCACGGCTGCGCCGGTCGTGCTGTGGGCCGTCTCCGACTGCCTGCGCACCCTGGTGCGTCTTTCGCTGGCCCGCGACGCGGGCCAGCCGCTGCCGCAGGCCATGCGCGAGCTTCGGATCTGGGGCGCGCGCGAGCGCTGGTATCCGCAGGCGCTGCAGCGGCTGGGGCCGCAGCGACCGCGGCAACTGCTGCGCGAAGCAGCCCGGATCGATAGAATGGTCAAGGGCCTGTTGCGCCAGGATGCCTGGCAGGGGCTCGAATCGGTGGCCCTGGCCGTTGCCGGCGCCCCCGTGCTGGCCTTGCACGGTGCCTGACGGCGTGAAGGCGGGCCGAGTTCCCTTACCGGAAGACACGAGATGAATCCGATCGACATACCGGTGTACGTGGCCGAGGTCGGGCGGCGTGCCCGCGGCGCCAGCCGCGCCATGGCGCGCGCCAGCACCGCGGCCAAAGACGACGCGCTGCGTGCGACGGCCGCACTGATCCGCCGCAGGGCCGAGTCGCTGCAGGCCGGCAACGCGCAGGACCTGAGCGCGGCGCGGGCCGCAGGTCACGACGCGGCCTTCGTCGATCGACTGGCCCTGACGCCCAAGGTCATCGAGTCGATGGCGCAGGGCCTGGAGCAGATCGCGGCGCTGCCCGATCCCGTGGGCGAGATCAGCGACATGCGGTTTCGCCCCAGCGGCATCCAGGTCGGGCGCATGCGGGTGCCGCTCGGGGTCATCGGCATCATCTACGAGTCGCGGCCCAACGTGACCATCGACGCCGCCGGGCTGTGCATCAAATCGGGCAATGCCACGATCCTGCGCGGCGGCTCCGAGGCGATCCACAGCAACCGGGCGCTGGCCGGCCTCATCCGCGAGGGCCTCGCGGTCACAGGCCTGGCCGAGGATGCGGTGCAGCTGATCGACACCACCGACCGCGCCGCGGTCGGTGCGCTGATCACGAGCCCCGAGTGGGTCGACGTGATCGTGCCGCGCGGCGGAAAGTCGCTGATCGAGCGCATCGCGCGCGAGTCGAAGGTGCCGGTCATCAAGCATCTGGACGGCATCTGCCACGTCTACGTCGACGAGCGCGCAGACCTCGAAAAGGCGGTCCGGATCTGCGACAACGCCAAGACGCAGCGCTACTCGCCGTGCAACACGATGGAGACGCTGCTGGTGGCCCGCGCGGTGGCCGACAGGCTGCTGCCGCCGCTCGGGCGCATCTACGCCGGCAAGGGCGTCGAGTTGCGCGGCGACGACGCGACCCGCGCGGTGCTGTCCGGCGCGGCCATCGCGTGCGGCGCCGCGACCGAGGACGACTGGCGCACCGAGTACCTGGCGCCGATCCTGTCGATCCGCGTGGTCGAGGGCCTCGACGAGGCGATCGATCACATCAACCGCTACGGCTCGAACCACACCGACGCGATCGTCACGGAGGACCACACGCATGCCATGCGCTTCCTGCGCGAGGTCGACTCCTCGTCGGTGCTGATCAACGCGTCGACCCGCTTCGCAGACGGATTCGAGTTCGGCCTCGGCGCCGAGATCGGCATCTCCACGGACAAGCTGCACGCGCGCGGTCCGGTCGGGCTCGAGGGCCTGACCTCGCTGAAGTTCGTGGTGTTCGGGTCGGGGCAGATCAGGGAGTGACGGTCGCGGGTAGCGCGGGCGAGGCTCGGGTCAGCGGCGGCGCTTCGCTCCGTGTCCCGCGGCCCTTCGGGCTGCCGGCGTCTGCCTCGTCCTGACG
>CAYGZN010000300.1:0-4372 GCA_964354355.1 uncultured Burkholderiaceae bacterium
GCAGCACGCCCGCGGCAAGCTGACCGCGCGCGAGCGGCTGGCGCTGCTGCTCGACGAGGGTTCGTTCCAGGAGTTCGGCGCGCTGGCCACCCACCAGGTCAGCGAGTTCGGGCTGGACCGCCAGCGCTTCCCGGGCGACGGCATCGTCACCGGCTTCGGTAAGATCAGCGGGCGGCGGGTGGCGGTCTTCGCTCAGGACTTCACGGTGCTGGGCGGTTCGTTCTCGGAGGTGCAGGCGCACAAGATCAGCCGGATCCAGGACCTGGCGCTGGAAAGCGGCATCCCGCTGATCGGGTTGAACGACTCCGGCGGGGCGCGCATCCAGGAGGGCGTGCGCAGCCTGGCCGCGTACGGCGAGGTGTTCGTTCGCAACGTGATGGCCTCGGGCGTGATCCCGCAGATCTCGCTGATCCTCGGGCCGTGTGCGGGCGGCGCGGTGTACTCGCCTGCGCTGACCGACTTCGTGATCATGGCCGGCGACAGCTTCATGTTCCTGACCGGGCCCGACGTGATCCAGGCCGTCACCGGCGAGCAGGTGACCGCGCAGGCCCTGGGCGGCGCCGACGTGCACACCGGTCGCAGCGGCGTGGCGCACCTGGCGGCCGACACCGAGGTCGCCGGCCTGACGCTGGTCAAACTGCTGCTGAGCTACCTGCCGCAGAACAACAACGAGGACCCGCCGCAGGTCACGCCCGACGACCCGGTCAACCGCATGGACGAGGCGCTGAACGCGCTGATCCCGAACGACGAGAACCAGCCGTACGACGTGCGCGACGCGATCGCGGCGATCTTCGACCGCGACAGCTTCCTCGAGATCCAGCCGCGGTTCGCGGCCAATGCGGTGGTGGGCTTCGTGCGCCTGGACGGCTACTCGGTCGGCGTGGTCGCGAACCAGCCGGCCTTCATGTCGGGGGCGCTGAACATCGACGCCAGCGACAAGATCGCGCGCTTCATCCGCACCTGCGACGCCTTCAACATCCCGATCGTCACCTTCGTCGACTGTCCCGGCTTCCTGCCCGGCACCGACCAGGAGTACGGCGGCGTGATCCGCCACGGCGCCAAGATCATCTACGCCTACTGCGAAGCGACGGTGCCCAAGATCTCGATCGTCACCCGCAAGGCCATGGGCGGCGCCTACGTGGCGATGGGCTCCAAGCAGATGCGCACCGACCTCGCCTTCGCGTGGCCGACTGCGCAGATCGCCGTGATGGGCGCCGAGCCGGCGGTGCGCGTGCTGTACCGCGAGGACGTGCGCAACGCGCCCGACCCGGCGGCGCGCGAGCGCGAACTGGTCGCCGAGTATCGCCAGACCTTCTTCAACCCGTATCGCGCCGCCGACGTCGGGCAGATCGACGAGGTGATCGAGCCGCGCGAGACGCGCCCGCGACTGGCGCGCGCGCTCGAAGTGCTGCGCACCAAGGTGCAGCAGAACCCGCCGAAGAAGCATGGCCTGTCGCCGACATGACCGACGACCTGATCTGGGGCCTGCGCACCGCCGTGCTGGGCATGGGGCTGGTGTTTGCGCTGCTGGCGCTGCTGTGGGGGGTGCTGACGATCGTGCTGCGGCTCGACCGACGGCCGGTCGATGCCGCCGCAGCAGGCGCGACCGCGTCTGCGGTCGGAGTCGCGACCGGGCCAGCCGCCGGATCGGCGCGGGCCACGGCGCAGGGTATGGATGCCGAACTGGTGGCTGCGATCGTCGTGGCCACGCTCGCGCACCGCGCACTGCGCCGGCGCGAAGCCGCACCCGCGATGCGCAGCTACTGGCCGGGCAGCCTGCTGTACGCCTCGCGCTGGGTGGCCGCCGGTCGGGCGCGGCAGAACCACAGCTGGCAGCGAAGGGGACGGTCATGAGGCGCTACACGCTGGGGCTCGGCGGACGCGAGTTCGTCATCGACGTGCAGGAGCTCGCGGCCGACCGCTTCGAGGTCGTGGTGGGCGGCGAGTCGTACGAGGTGACGCTCGCCGGCGACGAGGACCTGCCCGAGGCGACCATCACGCCCGGATACGCGGCCTCGGGGGCAGGTGCATCGCCGACCGCCCCGTCGGGCGCGGCTGGTGCAACCGGTGCAAACGGTCTGGCCGGCGCGGCCGGCGCAGGCGGCGCCGGCACGGCGCAGCCCCGTGCGGCCCGGGCCGCCGCTGCGCCCGCAGCGGCGACGGTCCGTCCAAGGCCCGCACCGGGCGGGTCGGGCGGCGCGGTGCTGAGCGCCCCGATGCCGGGCGTCATTCTCGAGGTGCACGTGAAGGCGGGCGACCGGCTCGAGCGAGGCCAGCCGGTCGCGGTGCTCGACGCGATGAAGATGCACAACGTGATCGGCGCCCCGCGCGCCGGCACGGTGGCCGAGGTCTGCATCGCACCCGGCCAGGCCGTGGGCCACGGCGACGCGCTCGTGCGCTTCGCGCAGGACTGAACCGTGCCCGACGCGGACACCCTGGGCCTGCTGCTGCAGGGCGTCGCGCACGTCACGCCGCAGTCGCTGGTGATGATCGCGGTGGCCTTCGTGCTGCTGTACCTGGGCATCGCCCGGGATTACGAGCCCCTGCTGCTGGTGCCGATCGGCGCCGGCTGCCTGCTCGCCAATCTGCCGCTGTCGCCGCTGGTCGCCGACGACGGCATGCTGCGGGTGCTCTACGACATGGGCATCCGCAACGAGCTGTTCCCGCTGCTGATCTTCATCGGGATCGGCGCGCTCACCGACTTCGGGCCGCTGCTGGAGAACCCCCGGCTGGTGCTGCTGGGCGCCGCCGGCCAGTTCGGCATCTTCGTGACGCTGCTGCTGGCACTGGCGCTCGGATTCAGCCGCCCCGAGGCGGCCTCGATCGGCATCATCGGCGCGATCGACGGGCCGACCTCCATCTACGTCAGCGGCCTGCTGGCGCCGCACCTGCTCGGGCCGATCACCGTCGCGGCCTACAGCTACATGTCGCTGGTGCCGATCATCCTGCCGCCGATCATGCGGCTGCTGACCAGCAAACAGGAACGGCTGATCCGCATGCCGTACAGCCAGCGCAAAATCAGCCGCCGCACGCGCATCCTGTTCCCGATCGTCGTCACCGTGCTGGTCGGCACGCTGGTGCCGTTCGCGACCCCGCTGATCGGCATGCTGATGCTGGGCAACCTGATGAAGGAGTCCGGTGCGGTCGAGCGGCTGACCCGCGCGTCGGCCAACGAGATCGCCAACGCGGTCACGCTGTTCCTGGGCCTGGCAATCGGCTCGACGATGGTCGGCGCCGAGTTCCTCAAGCCCAGCACGCTGGCGATCCTGGTGCTGGGCATCTTCGCCTTCGCGCTCGACGGCGTCGCCGGCGTGCTGTTCGCCAAGGTGCTCAACGCGGCCAGCGGCGGCCGCGTCAACCCGCTGATCGGTGCGGCGGGCATCAGCGCGTTTCCGATGGCCGCGCGCGTGGTCCAGCGGGTCGCACACGAGGAGGACTTCGAGAACTTCCTGCTGATGCACGCGATGGGCGCCAACGCGGCCGGGCAGGTCGCCAGCGTGGTGGCCGGGGGCGTACTGCTGGCGCTGATGGGTGCGGGCGGGCGCTGATGGGTGCGGGCGGGCGTCATGATTGATGGGGATCAACCGTCGCCGCAGGCATCCGGCTACCCTTGTGCAGGTCGATGCAATCCCTCGCGGAGACGGACATGCGAAAGATCCTGGTGCCGGTCGATGGTTCCGCAGTGGCGTGTCGTGCGGTGGCCCACGCCGTCGATCTGGCGCGCGGGCTCGGCGATACGAAGCTCGTGCTGGTCAATGTCCAGCAGACGCTCGAGCGTTGGTATGCGCACGGTCTCATGAACAAGGAAGCGCTGAAACACCTGCAGCAGCAGGGTGCGGAGGCTGGCGCCGAGGCACGTGCGCTGGTCGACAAGGCCGGCTTGTCGTACGAATTCGAGGTGGTGTACGGTCAGCCGGCAGAGGTGCTCACACGCATCGCCACGGAACAGGGCTGCAGCGGCATCGTCATGGGCACGCGCGGCTTGGGCGACGTCCAGAGTGTGGTGCTTGGATCGACGGCCTACAAGGTGGTGCACCTCGCCGAAGTGCCGGTCACGCTGGTGAAGTGAGCGGCCGGCATTCCGGCGCTCATCGCAGACATCGCTCGACGACAGTCTTATGGGTGAGCTGCTGTCGACATGGCTGCAACTGCTCGCGTGCGCGGCCGTCATCACCATTGCGGGCGCCAGGCTCTCTCGCTGCGGCGACATCATCGCCGACAAGACGGGGCTGTCGGGGAATTGGGTCGGCCTGGCTCTGCTGGCGACGGTCACCTCGCTTCCCGAGTTGGCGACCGGTATCTCCGCCGTCACCGTGGCAGGCTCGCCCAACATCGCAGTCGGTGACGTGATGGGCAGTTGCGTGTTCAATCT
>CAYGZN010000301.1:0-4365 GCA_964354355.1 uncultured Burkholderiaceae bacterium
GACGACGTCGGCGACGCACAGGCGGTGCGCAGCCTGCTCGAGGCTGCACGCAGCGAGGCGCAGGCCTCGTTCGGCGACGGCGACCTGCTGCTCGAGCGACTGGTCGAGGAGGCGCGCCACGTCGAGGTCCAGGTGTTCGGCGACGCACACGGCCACTACCTTCACCTGGGCGAGCGCGACTGCTCGACGCAGCGGCGCAACCAGAAGATCCTCGAGGAGGCGCCGGCGCCCGGCGTGTCGGCCGCGCTGCGCGCCCGGATGGGCGACGCGGCCGTGCGGCTCGCGCGCGAGGTGGGCTACCTGGGCGCCGGCACGATCGAGTTCCTGCTCGGTCCGGATCACGCGTTCCACTTCCTCGAGATGAACACCCGGCTGCAGGTCGAGCACCCGGTCACCGAGGCCGTGACCGGGCTGGACCTGGTCGAGTGGCAGCTGCGGGTGGCGCGCGGCGAGCCGTTGCCGCTGGCGCAGCAGGCGATCCGCTGGCAGGGGCACGCGATCGAGGCACGGCTGTGCGCCGAGGACGCCTTTGCGGGCTTCGTGCCGCAGACCGGCCGGATCGACGCGTGGCACGTGCCCGAACTCGACGGCGTGCGGCTCGACCATGGCCTCGTGGCACGGCCCGAGATTCCGCCGCACTACGACTCGATGGTCGCCAAGCTGATCGCCCATGGCGGCGATCGTGCCGAGGCGCTGCAGCGGTTGCGCGCCGCACTGACGGGAACGTCGGTGCTGGGCGTGACGACCAACCGCGACTACCTGCTGGCGTGCCTGGGTGCCGAGCCGTTCATGCAGGCGAGGCTGTCGACGCGCTGGCTGGCCCTGGCGAGCCCGGCCTGGCAGGCACCCCGCCCCGATGCGCGCTGGCTGGCTGCGGCCGCGGCGGTGCGGCTGGTGCGGCGGTCGGCGCAGCACGGCGTGCTGGCGCGCTGGTCGTCGTGCGCGAGCCGCACGACGCCGGTGCGACTGTCCGTGGCCGGCGACGCGCACGTGCTGCGCCTGACCTACGGTGCGGACTCGCCGATCCGCGTGCAGGTCGGCGACGCCGACGTGAGCGTGTCGATCGAACGCGACGACGGACTGGCCTGCGCGCTGCGGGTCGACGGTCGCGTGGTGCCCGCCCGCGCGCTGACGACTCGCACCGGCGGATGGCTCGACGCATTCGGCGTGTGCAGCGCCTTCGAGGACCTGTCCGACGCCCCCCCGGACCGCAGCGAGCGCGGCGCGAGCGGAACCGTCGCCAGCGGCATGCACGGCCAGTTGGTCCGGCTGGCCGTCGGCACGGGCCAGCGCGTCGAGCGTGGCGAATTCCTGCTGGCCATCGAGGCGATGAAGATGGAGCACCGGATCGAATCCCCGATCACCGGCACCGTCGTGGAGATCGGTGCGGCGGTCGGCACTCAGGTGTCACCCGGGCGCGTGCTGCTGCGCATCGAGCCCGAGGCCGCACCGGCCCCTGCCCCCGAGCCCCCTGCCGCGGAGTCTGCGCTGAACGCATGAGCCAAGCCGCCACCGCCACCGGCGATCCCGGATCGCTCGCCTGCTTCGACCTGGCGGCGCTGCCCGGCGCCACCGACGACCACCGCCAGATCCAGCAGGCGATCCGCCGCTTCGTGCAGCGCGAGATCGTGCCGTTCGCCACCGAGTGGGACGAGGCCGGCACGTTTCCGCGCGAGCTGTACGCCAAGGCGGCCGCCGTCGGCCTGCTCGGCCTGGGCTACCCCGCCGAATACGGCGGCACGCCGTGCGACAGCCTGAGCAAGGTGGTGTCGACGTTCGAGATGTGCAAGGCCGGGGTCGGCGGGCTCAACGCCAGCCTGATGAGCCACACGATCATGCTGTGGCCGCTGCTGGCCGGCGCCTGCGACCACGTCAGGCAGCAGGTGATCCCGCGGATCCTGGCCGGCGAGGCGATCGGCGCGCTGGCCGTCACCGAAGCGTCAGGTGGCTCTGACGTGTCGCGCCTGATCACACGCGCGCAGCGCGTGGCGGGCGGCTGGCGCATCGACGGCTCCAAGATGTTCATCACGTCCGGCATGCGCTGCGACCACGTGCTGGTGGCCGCGCGCACCGGCGGCCCGGGCGCCGCGGGCCTGTCGCTGTTTCTGCTCGACACAGACACCCCGGGCTTTTCGCGCACGCCGCTGAAGAAGATGGGCTGGTGGTGCTCGGACACCGCGGCACTGCACTTCGACGGCTGCGTCGTCCCCGAGGACCGGCTGGTGGGTGAGGAGAACGGCGGCTGGAAGCTGGTGATGCGCAACTTCAACGGCGAGCGCCTGGGCATGGCCGCGGGCGCGACGGGTTTTGCGATCGCCTGCGTCGAGGACGCGCTGGCCTGGGCGCGCGAGCGCCAGACCTTCGGCCAGCCGCTGATCGGCCACCAGGTGATCCGGCACAAGCTGGTGCGCATGATCGACGGCATCCTGCCGATGCAGGCGTGGCTGATGCAGCTATGCCAGCGGATCGACCGCGGCGAGTCGCCGGCCGGCGACCTGGCGCTGGCCAAGAGCCACGCCGCGCGGCTGATGCGCGACTGCGCCGACGAGGCCGTGCAGATCCTGGGCGGCGCCGGCTTCGTGCGCGGCTCGCGTGCCGAACGCATCTACCGCGAAGCCAAGGTGATGATGATCGGCGGCGGCGCCGAGGAAGTGATGAACGACCTGGCGGCGCGACAGCTCGGCCTGCTCTGAAGTCCGCTCGGGTGGTTCCGAGGTCGGGCCGGGTGTGGCCGCATACCCCGCCGGTCGCCCTGCCCCTTCAGCGGTCGCTGAACAGCACGCTGGTCATCGACAGCGCGCCCAGCTCGTACGCCTGGTTGAAGACCGTCAGCCGATCGCCGGGCTGGCGCGCACCCAGCACGTACAGCAGCGGCAGGAAGTGCTCGCGGGTCGGTACCGCGAGCCGGGCCGCGGCGCCCAGCGTCGCGTCGTCGAGCGGCGCGCCTTCGAACAGCGCGTCGTCCAGCAGCGCCTCGACGGCGTTGCGCTCGATGCAGTCGACGACGAACCGGTCGAATGTGCCCGCCCACTCGTAGTGGGCACCGGGACGAAGCATCCGCAGGTTGTGCACGATGTTGCCGCTGCCCAGCAGCAGCACGCCGCGCTCGCGCAGCGCCGACAGCTCCCGCCCGAGCTCGAAATGCCAGCGAACCGGCCGGGTCGCGTCGATGCTCAGCTGGAAGACCGGCACGTCACCCGCCGGGTACATCGGCTTGAGCACGCACCACGCGCCGTGGTCCAGGCCCCAGCCGCGGTCCTCGGCGATGCGCACCGACCGGACCGTGTCGATGGTCTCGCGGGCCCACCGCGCCGCCGACGGCACCGGGTACTGCTGCGCGTGCAGCGCTGGCGGGAAGCCGCCGAAATCGTGGATCGTGCGCAGCGGCTCGGCCATCGTGACCGCAGTCGCGTCGGTCTCCCAGTGCGCCGACACGCACAGCACCGCCTCGGGACGCGGCAGCGAGCGCCCAAGCGCCTCCCACGAAGACCGGTAAGGATTGTCGGTGATCAGGTTCATCGGGCTGCCGTGGCCCACGAACAGGCTCGGCATTCGCGCAGGGGACGTCGGCACCGCACAGGGCTCCATGCGCGCTGCCGCCTGCCGGCCGCGCGCCAAGATCGGATGGACCGTTACCATACCACCCCATGCCGACCCGTTTCTCGCGCCCCAACCTGCCCACCCTGCTGCTGCGCGCGCGGGAGTCGGTGCTGCGCTATTTCCGCCCCGACCTGCGCCGCCACGGCCTGACCGACCAGAAGTGGCGCGTGCTGCGCGCGCTGGAAGCGCACGAAACCCTCGAGATCGGGCAGATCGCCGAGCAGTGCGTGATCGTCGGCCCGAGCCTCACCGGGGTGCTGGAACGCATGGAGCGCGACCACCTCGTGCTGCGGGTGCGCAGCGCCGCCGACCAGCGCCGGGTGCTGGTCACGCTGCAGCCCGCCGGACGCCGGCTGGTCGAACAGCTCAAGGACGGAATCGAGGCGCGCTACGCGCTGATCGAGCAGCACGTCGGCGACGCGTCGCTGGAGCGGCTGTTCGACGTGCTGACGGCCCTCGCCCAGCTGCCCGAGCCCGACTCGCTGTCCGACCCGCATGCACTGGCCGACCCGAACTCGCTGATCGACCCGGATCGGCCGCCGCAGACCGACGCGTTGGGTGACGCCGGCCGAGCCTGCGGCTGTGGCCCCGCGCCGGGTCAGTCCTCGAAGGGCAGGCCGACGTAGTTCTCCGCCAGCGCGGTGGAGGCCGCGCGCGACCCCACCAGGTAGGCGAGCTCGGCCTCCTGGATCTTCTGGCCGAACGCCCCGGTGTCGGGGAAGCGGTGCATCAGCCCGGTCATCCACCACGAGAAGCGCTCGGCCT